>NZ_JBBCQM010000010.1:0-138930 GCF_037150015.1 Asaia sp. VD9
GCGGAACCCATCAGGGCCAGCAGTCCAAAACCGACTGCGCAAACAGGCCGGACAGAAGACTGCTCCTGATCAACGTCAGTGTGTCATTTTTCTCTTGCAACACGGGAGCCATCCACAGAGGACACAATGGCCGAGGCCTCAAGGGTTTCGCCCGAGGCCAACTGCACACCATGGACCGATTTGGCGTCATGCAGGATGCGCGTGACCCGCGCGCCCGTGCGGAATACGACCCCGTTCTCCTCCGCCAGCTTCCGTAACGCGACCGGCACAGCGCGTGTGCCCCCGATCGGGTACCAGATTCCTTCATCGACCTGCATATGGGCGATGCCGGTCAGAACCGCCGGGGCCTGGAGGGGGTTTGAACCGACATACTGCGTAAAATGGTCAAAAACCTGCACGGCCTGGGGATTGCGAATACGTTTGCGTATCTCCCTTCCCAATGTGGAATGCATACGCAAAGCCAGCACGTCGCGCATGGTTTCGGGCGAGAGGGTCGCACTGATATCCAGCGTATCACGCAGACCGCCCACCGATTTCCAGAACACGAACCGGCGCGAAACCTCGTGCAGTTTCTCGCTCATGGCCATAAGGTCTTCATAGCCCCTACCGTCGCCAGGCGCGCGACGCTCCAGCTCGGCCGCCATGGTTGCCACGTCCTCGACGAGATCGAGCGCGCGACCGTCATCGAAAAAGCAGCGCCATTGTGGGTCCAGACGCCGCAAGTCGAGCCGATCTTCAAGTCTCGAGCCGCTTTCGCCCATGATCCGGCGCAGGACGGAGGGCAATGTCAGAATGGTCGGCCCCATATCGAAACGGAACCCCTCTTGAGCCCATTCCGCAGCCTTGCCGCCAGTCCACTCATTGGCTTCACACACGACCACGCGGTGGCCACGAGCACTGAGCGTGCAGGCTGCCGCAAGCCCACCCAGGCCCGCGCCGATAATGACAATCGGTGCGTTCTCGTTCTTCGGTTTCATCGTTCTTGTCCCAGGATCGCCGGTTAGAGGCGTGAGCATTCAGGCATGAGCTGCAGTCCCGGCGTCGGAAGATCCGTAACGGGGGAAGGCGCGCGTGCGAGGTCCTTGATCATGAGATCAGCACTGATACGCGCGCCCTCGAAGATGACGGGCAGTCCGCTTCCGGGATGCGTTCCGCCGCCCGCCAGATACACGCCCTCGACATCCTCGAACCGGTTATGCGGGCGCCGATGCAGCATCTGCCCGAGCGAATGAGCGAGATTGAACACAGCGCCGCGATGAACGTCATGGTTTTCCTGCCAGTCATGCGGGGTGATGACTTTCTCGACCATGATACGGTCCTCGATCTCACCGAAGCCCGCATCGCGCAGACGATTGAACACAATCTTCCGGGCCCGCTTCGTCGCCGCCTCATCCCACTCAAAGCCGCCCTCGCGCAGGTTCCCGACAGGCATGAGCACGTAAAGGGCGGTACACCCCTCCGGGGCCTGGCCGCTATCGGTCACGCACGCATTCTGCACGTAGAGAGAGGCGCGCTCCGAGAGCTGCTTGCCTTCCTCGATCTGGGCGAAATTGTTTTCGTAGTCGCTGGACAGGAAGATCGTGTGGTGGGCGTGCTCGGGCATCGTACCGCGCAGGCCGAGATACATCATGAAAGTCGAGCAGGAATATTTTTTACTGGCGAGCGTCGCGTTGCTCCATTTCCGCCGTTTCTCGTTGGGTAGGAGCTTCTGGATGGTCCGTGCGAAGTCCCCATTGACCACCACCGCATCCACGGGGTGGCTGCCGCTCGCCGTTTCCACCGCTACAGCCCTACCGTCACGCGTCACGATCTCATCTACGCCAGCGCTGAGACGAATGGTGACCCCCATGGCGCGCGCAGCCGTGGCCATGGCCTCCATCACGGCCTCGGTTCCTCCAACAGGATGGAAGATACCGAATTCATGCTCCATGAAGCTCAGGATCGTGAAGAGGGAAGGGCAGCGATAAGGCGACATGCCCAGATACTTGCTCTGGAAAGAGAAGGCGAGGCGTGTTCTCGGGTCCTTGAAGTAGCGGGAAAGGTCTTTGTCGATCGAGGAGAAAGGAGAGAGAACCGGCAAGGCGCGCATCATGTCCGGGCGCAACAGGTCGCGCCATGAATTGAACGGGCGTTGCAACGGGGCAATGAAGCGTTCGAACTTTCCTTTGTTGTCTTGCAGGAACCGTCGAACATGCCGCGCGTCATCGGGAGAGATCTTCGCGATCTCCGCTTCCATCTGGGCTGGGTCCGTAGTCAGGGAAAGTGACGGACCGCCCTCAAAAACCAGATCGTAGAGGTGATCGAGGCGTTTGAGCTGTACCATCTTGTCCAGATCAAACCCGCAACGTGTGAAGATCTGACGAATTATCTCAGGATACAGGAAAAAGGTTGGGCCTGTGTCGAACCTGAACCCGTCCATCTCGATGCAGGAAGATCGCCCTCCGATGCGGTTGCCTTTCTCGTAGACCGTGACATGCGCGCCGGCATGGGCGAGAAGCATCGCGGAAGCCAGCCCGCCCGGACCTGCGCCTACCACGGCGATCTGCTTCGAAGCGAGAGTAGGGTCGGTGAGCAGAGACGCCGTACCGGATAGAGGAGCCATTTGGCATTGATCCTTGCGACGCACAGACGGCCCGGAATATTGGCCTGAGGTTGAGGCAACCGGAAGCTTGATCGTTTCCAAATCATTCCGACATCAGAATATTGATGGGACGATCACGCATCCTGTTTCCTGCCGTTAACGGACCGTGATCCATCTGGTTTCACGTTAACGCGAGTTAAAACGCGCATGGAGAACACGGATGCGCGCCGTAAGATGGAGCGCGTTCCACCGCCGAGTGGAAACGGATACAGGGCGGGTCATGGCTAGCAGACCCTCTCGCCCGCGGGTTACACCATGTCCGCTGCATTTGCTGCCACCAAAGCTCAATCGTGGATCGGCACTCGGCACGATCAGGTCATTGACTGTGATGGTGCCAGCTCCGATCTGCCGAGCGAGCCGCCAGGCGTCTCGTCGACTGCCGAATATGCTGGCGCCGAGCACATGGCGCGACCCCCGCTCGAGGGTGAGCGCCTCCGCCATGTCCCGCACGGTGATGAGTGCCAACCAAGGGGCGAAGACGTCCTGATCGGCCAGGGACGCCTGGTCCGATGTCAAGGACAGGATCGTAGCCCCCCCTTCACGCGAGACTGGCGCGCCCATCTGCAGTGCGCGACCAACCAGCGCGTCGACTGCCCCGCTCGACGAGGAGCGGATCGGTGCCTTGTCAAGCAAGTGGCGCAGCAGGGCGAACAATACCGGCTTATGGGTCGCGTCGACAAAGACGCGCCTGGGAGCAATGCAGGTGGCCCCCTGTTTGAGCGTGAGACCGAAATGCAATGCCCGCGCGACCAGCGCCAGATCGGCGCATGGCAGGACAAAAACCGGATCGGCACCGGAAAGCTCCATGATCGTTGGAGTGGCTGTCTCTGCCGCAGCGCGCGCCACTTCGCGACCGGTGGCTTCTGAACCGGTAAGGATAATCAGATCATAGCCCGCTGCACTGGCGGATGGGCCGTCCTCTTCGGGGATGAGTTTGAGCACGCCATGAGGAAGCCCGACCTCCTCGAGGAGGAGCACAAATCGTGCCAGGAGCGCCGTGCGCCCGGGAGCGGGCTTCAATGCCACCGCATTACCCGCAGCCAAAGCCTGAACCACCTGGATGCCAGGGAGCATCAGGGGGTAATTACCCGGAGCGATAATCAGAACGGCGCCTAGGGGACGCCGCCTGACGCGCGTGTCTAGACCGCTCAGCCAGAACGGCCTGCCGAAGGGAGAGAGGCTTTTTTCCTTGAGCAGCCCCACTGCCTTCCTTTCGAGAAAACGGATGGCTGCGATGAGAGGGAGGATCTCCGCCGTCATCACATCCGCCGGGGCATGATCGGGGATAAGGCGGAGCAGTTCGGGAATGACCCTCCAGAGGCGCCGACGAAATCTACGAAGAACCTTGAGGCGCGCTTTTATGGGTACTGCGCCCCATGGCTTCTGACGCCGTTGCAGGGCCTCTCGCAGCGCGAGAGCCGACGCGTTCGTTTCGCGCAATTGTGCGGCAAGGGCGAGTGCTTCGGGCGCAGAGAGCGGCGTGTCGGGCATTGTCCATCCTTGAAAGGCAAGGGCGAAACCCGGGGCAATAGTTTCGGTTCCATGGAGATCGACCAGACGAGGACTTTTCTGCATCCAGAGATGTGATGCCAATCACGGCAATGTAACCCGATGAGTATAGAATAATGAAAATATCATGATGTATGGTCCGCGCAGAAACGACTTGAGATTCTGCGTGCGTCTACCAAAGGAAGATTGCCCACATGCTAGGAGTGTACTGACAATGCTTCCGTTATATGCCCGTCAAATTCCGTCGACTACCACGTCTGGGTGTGGAAGATGCTGAACAAGACCAGAAGGGCAATCCTGGCGATTGATGAAGGGACATCCGGAACGCGTTCGGCTCTCGTTGGGGCGGATGGGCTTGTGACAGCGCTATTCTACGAGCCGCTTTCCGTCGAAACTCCCTCCCACGGCATTGTCGAGCAGGACGCAAATCTCGTCCTGCGCAAGACCCTGGCCGTTTGTCACCGGACAATCGCCGAGGCACAGGAGAACGGAATCGAAATCATCAGTCTTGCTCTTGCGAACCAACGGGCCACCGGGGTGCTTTGGAGTACCAGGACTGGCGAGGCGCTCGTTCCCTCTCTCGTCTGGCAGGATACGCGCTATGCCGAGCGTCTGGCGACGCTCGAGCATCTCTGGGACCGGGAGCTTTTCGAGACCGTGGGGCGTCCGGTAGCCGGCTATGCCCTCTATTACTGGGCGGCGCAGCATATACGCGAGACCCCTGCCGTGATCGAGGCGTATCGGGAGGGTAGCCTGGCTTTCGGGACCGTTGACTCATGGCTGCTCTGGCATCTCTCGGAAGAGAGAATTCTGGCAACCACCGCCACGAATGCAGCCGCAGGGGGAGCGTTCGACTTGCGGCGGAACAGCTATTTCATGAAATGGATCGTCGCTCAGGGATTCCCCCCGGAACTTCTTCCACGCGTCATGCAGGAGAGCGACGATTTCGGTCATACGAGCGCTAGGACGCTTGGGATACGCGTGCCTATCAAGGCGTGCTGCGGGGATCAGCATGGTGGAATGATCGGGCTGGGGTGTCTCGATGCCGGACAAGCCATGTGCCTTCACGGCACGGGGTCATTTGTCGATCTCGTGACAGGGGAGCGTTTGCCCGAAAACACGGGGCGCCATGAGAGCACATTCAGCCTCATCGCCTGGCGTCAGCGCCATCGCTCGACCTATGCCGTTGAGACCTTTGCGGCCACGACGGGCTCTGCCTTGAGCTGGAGTTGCGAGCAGATGGGCTGGTTCCGCAACGCACGTGAGGTGGGAGATCTGGCCTCGACAATCGAGGACTCGCAGGGGCTCCTCTTCATGCCCTCGCTGACCGGCATCAGGGTGCCACAACCCTGTACGGAAGCCAGAGGGAGTGTTTCCGGGCTGTCCATGGCCCATGACCGACGCCACATGGCTCGAGCAATTCTGGAGGGTATCGCGCATGAGGCGGTCTCCTGCGCCGATGCAAGCGCCTCGGTAGCGGAGGTGCCCGTTCGTGAACTGATTGTCGGAGGAGGACTGTCAAGCTGCGCGCCCTTACTGCAGCTTCAGGCAGATCTGGGCGGCATTCCGGTACGTCACCGCCCGAGCTCGGCGCGTGCGACATTGCGCGGCGCGGCGTTTCTCGCGGGGAGCGACGGTACTCTCTGGGGCAGTCTCGGCGAGGCGCGTGATACCTTGCCCGAAGGCAAGTTGTATCTGCCCAAGCTGAGCGCGGATGCACGAATGCAAAAGCGCGCCCATTGGCACGCTGTTGCTGCGGCAGAAACCGAGCGTGTCGCTTCGGGCTATTACCGGGCTGCACGGGGGTGATGGCCTCGTGAGCGATGCGGCGTATCATCTGCGAATACAGGGCGCGCTTACTGGCTGAAGCGCGTTCCAAGCCTTTGTCCGCAAACAGGCGCTCTGCTGCACCAGATACAGGCCTTCACGCCTCGAGATTACTCGGGGATAACAACGTTTCAGCTCAAGATATGCGTCTGAGCCCCCTCTGCCTTCGGTGGCATTGTGTGCCCCACACTATATCGTCTTTGTCACGTGAAAGAGCGCTAGGCCATGGAGGGCGCATTTCTGCACCCGGTGTTGGCGTGCCTGACTGATTTTCTATACCGGATGCGATGCATGGAGGCACGGCGTTTGGTAGAGCGCAATGCTCAGTAGCGGTAGGTCGCTGGTGAGGTGATCCACGCCCGCCGTGGAGGCGGCCCCAGCACATGCATCAGAGGCCAGGCTGCTTCCTCCTCTAGAAGGGCTCCGCCACGCTATCTCTCGGCGCGGCTCCGGAAAGGCCCCATTATTCTTTGTAAAAATGCCGGATTCATGTCGCACGACCGTTGAGAGTGGCGCCCCCGTGATCAGGTCATCGGGGGCGCCGTCTCGTTACATCGCAGCTTCAAAAACGCCGATCACCTGGGCGAGGGTCGCCTTGCGAGGGTTGGTCAGCATGCAGGCATCCTTCTGCGCATTTTCCGCCATGAGTTTGTGGTCCTCTGCCTTGACCCCGAGCTGCGTCAGCCCTGCAGGAATGCCGACCGAGCGCGCCATGAGGACGATGGCATCGATCGCGGCTTCTGCTGCCTCGTCGCGGCTCATGAGCTCTGTGGGCACCCCAAGCAGTCGCGCGACGCGGGCGTAGCGGTCCGCCGCTGCGATCAGATTGAACCGGCAGACATGGGGCAAAAGTACGGCATTACACACACCATGGGGGAGGTTATAGAACCCGCCGAGTTGATGCGCCATGGCATGCACATAGCCGAGAGAGGCGTTATTGAACGCCATGCCAGCGAGATACTGCGCGTAGCACATGGCAACACGTGCCTCCATGTTCTCCCCATGTCCGACAGCCTTGGGGAGAAACTCAGCGATAAGGGTGATCGCCTTCTCGGCGCAAGCGTCCGTGATGGGGGTTGCAGCCGTCGAGACATAGGCTTCTATTGCGTGGGTGAGGGCATCCATTCCGGTCGCCGCCGTGAGGGCCGGAGGCATGGCAACCATGAGGCTCGGATCATCAATGGCGATGAGCGGGGTGCAGCGCCAGTCTACGATCGCCATTTTGACATGGGTTTTCGAGTTGGTGATGATACAGAACCGGGTCATTTCGGACGCGGTTCCTGCTGTCGTATTGATTGCGATCAACGGTGTCATAGGAACCCGGGATTTGTCGACACCTTCGTAATCCCGGATATTGCCCCCACCGGCCGTGACGAGACCGATACCTTTGGCACAATCATGGGCTGAACCACCACCGAGCGAGACGATAAAGTCGCAGCCGTTATCCTGATAGATCTTGACCCCGTCATGGACATTCACGTCCGTAGGGTTCGGCTCGGCCCCATCGAAGATTACCGTCTGAAGTCCATCTTCCAGCAGATAGCCGGAAATGATGTCCGCCACGCCCATTTTCTTCAGCCCGGCATCCGTGACGATGAGGGCTTTTCTGGCCCCTAGCGCCTTCGCGCGATCGCCAGCCTGCCGGGCGCAGCCAGGCCCGATGAGGGTGACGCAGGGTATGAAAAAGCTGTCGGTATGATCAGCGAGAGCCGTGTGTGCCATGATGTCGTTTCTTCCCAATGGAGCAGCAGGTTTCCCGTCCTAAAGCCGACAGGACGGCACCGACGAGTATGCAGCATAAACGTGGGAAAAGTGGAAAGGACAGAATCTCGAATGATCAATAAAACTCGATCGGAAGGTCAATCTGTATTTGTCACAGATCAAATATAATTCTCAATATGAATGAAAAAACAGACAACGCAGGTATTGTTTATTCTTTGGCCTGGCCCGACCGTGCTGAAGGCCAGACCATCGTGACCACGTTCTCGGAGAGCGGCGCAGGGTGAAAACGCACGAGATGCCAGGCCCACCTGAGGCGGCTTTGAACATTCAACCGATGGCTCCGGCGCCCATGCTTCTTGTCGCACCGGGGCGGGAGTCAGGAGGGGACTGCCGACGTATTTCGGGTCGCTTCTCCCCGCGTCTTCAAATCACGCGAACCAAGGGCGGCGAAGAGGGAGATGTTCCAATGCCCAATGAGGCCCGGCGGGGCTCGTGGCTAGGCATCCTTGGCCGCTCTCGCCCTGAGGTCTGACCCCACTGGAGCTTTGCTTGCTTGGTCGAATACGCCCGGGAGCAGTCCAGGGCCATGGTGTAGCTCGGCTCGATCCGAGGACTGTCGACGGTCCGAGGAGTGACCGGGGGGGGCGCAAAGGGTCAGGAAATCCGGCTCGTGCGGCCAAGAGCTCGTCATAGATGCGCGTTAGGGCCGAGCTGTCCCGGCAGGGCTAAACCATGGGATACCGGGCTGCTGTTTTCATAGGCCTCGCCAAATGGCTCAAGACTCGTGCCCGTATTCGGATCATGACCCTCACTGTCGCCGGTCGAGATATTGATAGTCCCAACGTAAGGGAGCATCAGATGTGCAGAAGGGTCGCGCTCGGGTGCAGTCCTCTCCAAAGGGAGGGGCGCCGGCGTCCAGCCAGACCGCCCATGGACGTCGATCGTCTCAGTTGGCACGTAGCTGTATGGCGAAGAGGCCGTTGATCCGGACGCGGGCTTGATCTGTGCCGTGCGTGGGGCGGCGAACGCCCCGGGCAGCGCGTTGGGTAGTATGAGAATCAGGGTGAAGCAAATGCCTGCATGACATGCCAAGACGTTATGCCCCTTCATGATACTCATATGCGCTGCGAGGCTCCCTCATTGTTTAGGCGCTGATGATCCAACGACGCGATAGCGGATAGCAAAAGGAAGAGTAAACGCTCTGGCGGAGCTGGGGCCGTAAACACCGGCAGGGAGGCGAGAGAGGGGCAGTCAAGGGCGACCGGAGGAAGCTCGTGCCTCCTCTCATGTCTTTCTGTGAGAATCCAGGCAGGAAAGCTTTTCGAAGCGTCCCCTGCCTATTCTGATCAAAGTGCGGTGAGCAGGGCCCGAGTCAGCTCGGCCGTGCCTGTTTCGCCCCCTAGGTCACGGGTGCGTACGCCATCCACGCGGATCACACGGTCGATCGCATTATCCACACGTGTTGACAGATCCTGACGTCCAACATGGGCCAGCATCATGCTCGCGGCCATCAGCATGGCCAGCGGGTTGGCAACCCCCTTGCCTGCGATATCCGGAGCCGAGCCATGCACGGCTTCGAAAATCGCGGCATCGGGACCGATATTGGCACCGGGGGCCATGCCGAGTCCACCGACAAGTCCGGCCGTGAGATCGGACAGGATGTCGCCGAACAGGTTGGTGGTGACGATCACATCATACTGCCAGGGATCGGTCACGAGCTGCATGGCGCAGGCATCAACAATACGCTCGTCACAGGCAACGCGACCCTCGTATTCCTTCGCGACCTTGCGCCCTTCCTCAAGGAAGATGCCACTGAAGATCTTCAGGATGTTGGCCTTGTGAACCAGCGTGACCTTTTTGCGGCCATTGGCAACGGCGTACTCAAAGGCAAAGCGCACGATACGTGCGCATTCGCTGCGCGAGTTGAACCCGGCACCATAGGCCAGGCCCTTCGGATCATCGCCGACGGGCAGGTAATGCTCCATCGCGGCATACAGGCCCTCGATGTTCTCGCGCACCACCACCAGATCGACCTTGTCGAAGCGGCCACCCGGCACCACGGTGCGCGTGGGGCGCAGATTGGCATAGAGACCGAATTCCTGGCGCATCGTTACATTGACGGATTTGAACCCTGCACCCACGGGCGTGGTGAGCGGGCCCTTGAGGGCCAGGCCGGTCTTGCGAATGCTGTCAAGTGTGGGCTGCGGGAGGGGCGCCCCGAATTTCTCGATCGCGCCCAAGCCGCCCGACTGGTGGTCCCATGCGAAGGGCGCACCGACTTTCGCCAGAATCTCGACAACCGATGCCGTGATCTCGGGGCCGATACCGTCGCCTTCGATAAGGGTCGCGGGGATCATGTGATCAGCCATTGGTCATTCCTTTGTCAGTTCGTGAACGGGTGTCAGTGCGCAATCGGGGCACAGGCTTGTGCAAGCCAGCTCCGGTCCTTGTCGTCCAGAAGCGGCCCGATGCGCGTGAACGTATCCTGATGATAGGCATTGAGCCAGCGCAGCTCGTCGGGTTCCAGTAACGATGCCATGATCAGCGTGCGGTCGAATGGCGCGTAGCCGAGGACCTCGAACTCCAGAAACGGCGTGCGGGATTCAATGGTGGCCGGTTTGACCAAAAGCAGGTTTTCCAGCCTGATTCCATAGGCCCCGGGCAGGTAGTACCCGGGCTCGTCAGACAGGATCATTCCTGCCTCGAGTGCGATGGGCCGCGCGACGGAACTGATGTTCTGCGGTCCTTCATGCACCGACAGATAGCTGCCAATGCCATGACCCGTGCCATGGTCGTAATCGAGCCCGGCCTGCCACAGGGCGTAGCGCGCCAGGGAGTCGAGACGATGACCGGTCGTCCCTTCAGGGAAACGCGCCCTTGCAAGCGCTATATTGCCCTTGAGAACACGCGTAAACGCCTCGCAGAGCTCGTCAGGCGGTGCGTCCGGTCCGTTCCAGAGGGTGCGGGTGACGTCGGTCGTCCCGGCGTCATATTGCCCACCACTATCGATCAGATAGACCTGATTGGGCTCGAGGACGCGATCAGCGTCGGGCAGGGCACGATAATGGGGAAGGGCGGCGTTGGGCCCGACAGCGGAGATCGCCGGGAAGCTCTCGCCATGATAACCGGGCGCCGCCCCGCGATATCCGTCGAGGATCTCGGCGAGCTCGGTCTCGCGCAGCCCCGTGCCATTTTCGGACACAAAACGCAGGAACCGGCAAAGAGACGCTGAGTCGGTTAGATGGACCTTGCGTGCGCCCTCCTGCTCGACGGGGTTCTTGCAGGCGCGGGGCAGGGCGCAGAGATCGGCCCCCCGTACGAGCGTTGCGCCCGCATCGGAAAGTTTCTGGATGAACCAGAGCCCTGTTTGGGCCGGGTCGAAACGCACTACCTGTCCGGAAAGGGCAGCCAGACGGTCCGGCAATTCATGGGGCGGAAGGACCGAGACGTTGCGAAACGAAATGGCCGCGTCAGGGCTGACCCGCGTGATGTCAATGAAGACTTCCAGCGAGGCATCATGATGCAGGATGCCGAAAGCCAGAATGACCGGTGTGTGCGGGACATCGTCGCCGCGGATATTGAGCAGCCAGGCCAGGGAAGTCGGATCGCAGACGAGCATCGCCTCCTGACCTGCCTTGCGCAGGGCGCCGCCTATCTTGCGTCGCTTCGACAGACTGCCTTCACCACTGAAGGCCTCGTCTTGGTAGCGCATCTCCGTCTCGGGTGGCGCGGGCTGGTCGACCCAGACAGCATCGATCGGATTGTGCTCGAGGGGTACAAACTCATAGGCCGTTGAGGTCAAGGCGTTGAGCTGCGCTTCACCGACGAGTCTGGGGTCGTAGCCGATCCTCAGACCCTGTGCATTTTCCGTCAGCCAGGTTGCGGGAGGCTCCTTGATGAGGTGCAGCAGGGACCATTGCGCGGAATCGACCTGATCGCGCAGCTGGCTGGTATAGCGGCCATCTGAGAACACGGCGGCCTTGTCACGAAGCAGGATCGCCATGCCTGCGCTGCCGGTGAAACCGGTGAGCCAGGCCAGGCGCTCGGCATAAGGGGCAACATATTCGCCCAGAAACTCGTCACCACGCGGCAGGAGGAACCCATCCACTTGGCTGGAATCAAGCTCCTGTCGCACAAGTGCCTGACGTTTGGCGAGGGGGATGATGCTCATCGCTTGATCTTTCTCAGTGCGTCCCGCTTGTCACGGGGTGTCGAAAAGCCGGTACATGAAGATGAGGTCGAGCCAGCGTCCGAATTTCCGGCCCATCTGGGGCAGAGGCGTGCTTTCGCCAAAACCTGCCGCCCGGTGCAGGGCAATGGAGGCAGCGTTACTGGCCGTGATGGCCCCGACAAGGACGTGCATCCCTGCCTTCTCGGCATGCGTGACCATCGCATCGAGCAGGAGCCTTCCAATGCCACGACGCTGGGCATCGGGCGAGACGTAGATCGAATGCTCAACGGTTTTCGCATAGCCCTCATAGGCACGGAAAGGACCGTAAGAGGCAAAGCCGAGGACGGTCTCACCATTGACCGCGACGGTCACCGGAAATCCGGCAGCCTGACGTTCGCTCATCCATTGGCGACGCTCATCCAGCGTCCTCGGTGAGGTCGCCCAGATGGCCTCAGAGGTCGCTATCGCCTCATTGGTGATCCGCAGGATGGCAGGCAGATCGGCCTCGGTGGCGGCACGCAGCTCAATCACGGCGGCGCAAGACGAGCGTGGACCACTCGCCCTCATAATACTGCTTTTCGAGCACAAGGCCCTGCCGCCTGTGAGCGGCCATGACCATGCGTGCCTGTGTCGTGAGCAATCCGGCCAGAATGACCGTGCCACCGGGCGCCAGATGGGTGCCCAGCGATTTCGCCATCTTGCAGAGCGGGCGTGCCAGGATATTGGCAAAGACAAGGTCATAGGGCGCCTTCGCACGCACCTCGGGTGTCAGCCAGCCATTGCCAAGGCGGGCATCGATCAGTGGGCCGATCCCATTGAGCCTTGCATTGCTCGCGGCGACCCGAACCGACCAGGGCTCGATATCCACAGCCAGAATAGGCTTGTGAAAGAGCATGGCGGCCGCCATCGCCAGGATCCCGGAACCACACCCCATATCGAGAATACGCGCAGGCTTGCGCCACGCAATGTCTTCGAGCGCGCGAAGGCAGCCTCGTGTGGAACCATGCTCTCCCGACCCGAAGGCGATCCCGGCATTGAGCGTGATCGTCAGGCGATCGCGCTTGTGGCTGGGGGCAAGATGCGTGCCACGAATGGCAAAGCGACGCCCCACATCCTGCTGGGGAAAGGCCTCGTAGGTTCGAGCCAGCCAGCCTTCGGCTTCCGTACGCTCGCGAATGAGCTCGGCATCGACGCCTGTCATCAGGCGGGCAAGGGTCAGGGCGCGGGCGAGTTCATCCTCGGCGTGACCGACATCCTTGACGCCTTCAACGCGCCAGATGTTCTGATCCTCATTGGCCTCGAAAATGCCGACAGTCGTACAGACGGTCAGGAAGGCCTGCTCGAAAAGCGGCACCGCCTCATCCGCAACGGTGACGGAAATGGTTTCGAGCGCCGAGGCATGTCGTCTGGATGCACTCACGAGACCTGTTCCACAAAATGCGCCATGATGCGTTTTTCACCTGCTTTTTCAAAGTTGATGTGCAGCCTGTCGGATTCGACGGCCAGCACGGTGCCATAGCCGAACTTCTGATGAAAAACGCGGGCTCCCGGACCAATTCCGTGTGAGGCATCGGGCAGAACATCCGTGACACGCGGCGTTGGTCGCGTATAGCCGCCCGAATAGCCGGGGCGGGGTCCCGCCATGCTGCCAGCGCGCGTGCTCGAAACGGGGCCGGTGGCGAAGAGTGAGGCATTCTGCGCGGCGAGCTGCCGACGTTCCTGCATCGCCTGGCCGCTATGCTCCACGGTTTCGGCAGGAATTTCATCGATGAAGCGGCTGGGCATGGAGTCCTGCCAGTTCGCATAGATGCGACGGCGCGCCGCATGAAGAATCACAGCGCGTTTGCGCGCGCGGGTAATACCGACATAGGCAAGGCGGCGCTCTTCCTCGAGGCTTTTGAGCCCTCCCTCATCGAGGCTGCGCTGGGAAGGGAAGACGCCCTCCTCCCAGCCGGGCAGGAACACCGTATCGAATTCCAGGCCTTTGGCACCATGAAGGGTCATGAGGCTGACCGTGTCCGAGCTGGCCTGATCCTCGGTTTCTGTCACCAGAGCGACGTGCTCCAGAAAGCCTTCGAGCGTGCCGAAATCGCCAATGGCGCGAAGCAGCTCCTTGATATTGTCCAGGCGTCCCGGCGCCTCAGGCGTCTTGTCGTCACGCCACATCTGCAGATAGCCGCTTTCTTCGAGCAATTGCTCGGTCGCGACCACATGACCTTCGCTTTCGCGCGTCGTACGCGCTCGCTCGAAAGCCTCCATCAATCCGGCCAGAGCCTCGCGGCCCTTGCCTTTGACCTGGCCCGTTTCCAGCGCGTGGGATACGCCAGCGCTCAAAGGTGCGTTGAGGAGGCGCGCCTCATGATGCAGTTTCTGAAGCCCGGCCGCGCCGACGCCGCGCTTGGGTACATTGATGATCCGCTCGAAAGCGAGGTCATCTGCGGGCTGCGCCAGAACCCGCATATAGGCCATGGCATCCCGTATCTCGGCGCGTTCGTAAAAGCGCAATCCACCGACCACGCGATAGGGCAGGCCGAGCGTCAGGAAACGTTCTTCAAACGGGCGGGTCTGAAACCCGGCGCGCATCAGGATCGCAATCTGGGACAAGGGGTGACCGTCGCTGCGCAGTCTTTCGATTGCCCCTGCGGTCAGTCGGGCCTCCTCGTCTGAGTCCCAGACACTGATGATCTGGACTTTCTCACCCTGGGCATCTTCACGACCCGGACGCAATGTCTTGCCCAGCCGGCCGGAATTATGAGCGATCAGCCCTGAAGCTGCAGCGAGGATCTGAGCTGTCGAACGGTAATTACGCTCCAGACGCACGACCTTTGCACCCGGGAAGTCCTTCTCGAAGCGCAGGATGTTCTCGATCTCGGCGCCGCGCCAGGAATAGATCGACTGGTCGTCATCACCCACGCAGGCGATATTGGACGGGCCATGATCGCGCTTGGCGAGAAGGCGGAGCCAGAGATACTGGATGGTGTTCGTGTCCTGATACTCATCGACCAGGATATAGCGAAAGAGCCGGTGATACTGGGTCAGTACATCGGGCTGTGTCCGGAGGATCTCGAGCGTGTGCAGCATCAGATCGCCAAAGTCACAGGCATTCACGGCCTTGAGCCGGTCCTGATAGGCGGCATACAGCTTGCGCGCCTGACCACCGGCGAACTCTGTGTCCTCGGCCGCCGTCACCTGCTCCGGGGTAAGACCTCTGTCCTTCCAGCGCTGGAAAATGCCGAGCAGGGCCTGAGGGGGCCAGCGCTTGGTGTCAACGTGATAGGGCTCCATGATCTGCCGTGTCAGCCTGATCTGGTCGTCCGTATCGAGAATGGTGAATCCCGTGGTCAACCCCACATACTCAGCGTGACGACGCAGCATGCGCGCGCATAAAGCATGGAAGGTACCGAGCCATAGCCCGTCAGCCGTCTCCCCAAGCAGGGCACCCACACGCTCGCGCATCTCACGCGCCGCCTTGTTGGTAAAGGTCACGGCCAGGATCTGATAGGGCCGGGCGCGTCCTTCAAGCAGGATATGAGCAAAGCGTGTGGTCAGCACACGGGTCTTGCCCGTGCCGGCGCCGGCCAGGATCAGAAGCGGCCCTTCGGTGGTCTCGATGGCTTCACGCTGCTCCGGGTTCAGCCGGTCGAGATACTCGGGGGAGGAGGGTGAGATCAGGGATTGCGTCACCCGCCCGATATAGAATGTAATGGCCTCATGGCCAAACCCTCATTTCCAACCGATGGAAAGAACCTGCTGCGCGGGACCGGGCCGCAGGGGCACCGGATGCGTATGCGCCATCGCGTGCTGAGTAACGGGGCGGAAGCATTGGCCGATTATGAAGTGCTGGAGATGCTGCTTTATTACAGCATCCCCAGACGGGATACGAAGCCTCTGGCCAAGGCGCTGCTGCACCGGTTTGGCTCGCTTGCAGCGGTGTTTGGGGCGCCCGGGCCAGAATTACGGGCCGTTGGCATAAACGACCAGGCGATGCTTTTGCTGAAATTTCCACCCGTTGTGGCGGAGCGTCTGGCGCTTGCTGAGGAACGGCTGCGCCCGATACTCGGCAGTTGGGACCAGCTCTGTTCCTATCTATCAGCAGCGATGACCAGTGCCGTGCCGGAGCAGTTTCGTCTGCTTTATCTCGACAACCGCAACCGGCTTCTGGCTGACGAGCCGGTTGATGATTTCACGACAACTGCACCGATCTTCAGGCGGGCCCTCGCCTTGCAGGCCGTAGCCCTGATTGGCATCCAGAAAACCCTGTCGAGCTTCAACGCTGCGACCTCTCCGCTGAGGTTGTTTGCGCGCCGTCTGGACGGGGAGACAGCCGCGCTTTCGATGAGGCTGCACGACGTCGTTGTCGTCAGCGAGCGGCGCACACCGCTCAGCCTCAAACAGAAGGGTCTGTTTTGAAGCGAGGCGTGCGACAGGGCGTGGCGGGTCAGTGTCGTGCGAGCGCCGCAAACTGACTGATGATCGCCCCGCCCAGATCCTCAGGACCCGGTACCAGTATGTCCGCCCCTGCTTCAGTCAGTTCCTTTTCTCCGCCATAGCCCCAGAGCACCCCGATGCCTCTCAGGCGATTGGCATGCGCTCCAGAGATGTCGAACCGCCGATCGCCGATCATCAGGGTACGATGCGCCTGCAGCCCCTCTTGCGCGATGATCCGCGCCACCATTTCCGGCTTTTCACCGCCACTATCGTCATCCGCCGCACCATGGATACGATCAAAGCAGGAGACGAGCCCGTGAGTTGCCAGGATCTCGCGTGCGAGGCTCGCAGGCTTGGACGTGGCCGTGAAAAGGCGGATGGGAGATCGAGCCAGCGTTTTGAGCAGCTCTGCCATATGCGGAAACACGGGCGTCTGGAAACGGCCGGTTTCGTCATAGAAACGACGATAGAGAGAGACGGCAAGGGTCACGCGGTCATCGCCATAGGCGCCGATGACCTCAGCCATCAACTCGGCCAGAGGCGGGCCCACCACCCATGTCAGGTCGATCGAGACATCCGGCGCGTGTCCAAGAGCAGCGATGACCTGGTGCAAGGTCGAGATGATCCCGATACGGGAGTCGATAATCGTGCCATCGAGGTCAAATAAAATGGCATGATCACTCGTATATGCGTCGAATTCTGACATAACTATCCCGGTATAAAGTGGCGGGGCGCCGTTGAAAGAAGTAAATGATATCTCAGGATCAGGTAAGCAGGATGTCGCCACCGGCGCGCGCGATTCCGATCCCGCCGCCCCGAACTGGGTCGAAATTCCCCCGCGCGCACTGATCGCAGGGCAGGGTCAGGTCCTCTCCGACGAGGTGCTGCTGCGCCTTTTTGCCGAATCGCTTGGTGTGATCGGTGAGGATGCGCAGATTCTTGTGGACGCGTTCCTGATCCGCTTCGGATCCCTTGCCGCCATCTTCGCCACAG
This sequence comes from Asaia sp. VD9, assembly GCF_037150015.1. NCBI lineage: Bacteria > Pseudomonadati > Pseudomonadota > Alphaproteobacteria > Acetobacterales > Acetobacteraceae > Asaia > Asaia sp. VD9. The sequence continues at coordinate 17,292 of NZ_JBBCQM010000010.1, forward strand.
AAGACCGGGCCCTGAATGGCATCCTGCATATCGGCCCGCAGATACGCGTCGCCATACGTCTGGTTCAGGAGGCCGCAATCCGGCTCAGCCGGGCCCGTATGGGCCGTGATGACATCTTTACCAATCGCAAGCTCATGGTCGATTACCTCGTCTCGCGGCTCGCGAGGGAGCCTGTCGAGCAGTTCCGCATTCTCTTTCTGGATGAGCGCAATCGGCTCCTGGCCGATGAGGCTCAAACACGCGGAACGGTCAATCACACACCCGTTTATCCGCGTGAGGTTGCACGCAGAGCGATGGAGCTTGGGGCCAGAAGCATCATACTCGTCCATAATCATCCAAGCGGCGACCCGACTCCCTCGGAGGCCGATATCGCCATGACGCTGGATGCACAGCGCGCTGCAGCCCTCATAGAGGTACGGATTGCCGATCATTTCATTATCGGCAATGGCGCTTATGTGAGCTTTCGCGATCTACGGCTCCTGCGCGATCTCTAGAGCTGGTTTCAATGCCTGATCGAAGCGCGCGGCAATACCATAGGGGCCTGGCAAGGCACCAAGGGGGAAAAGCGCATTGACATGGCCCATTTTCCTGCCCGCTCGGGTTTCGTGCTTGCCGTAGAGATGTAGCGCCAGACCCGGCTGCGCCAGGACGGCGTCGCACAGCCCCACGCCCTCAAAACCAATAAGATTTTTCATGGCGGCATCGCTATGGCGGAAGGGATCGGGCAGGGGCAGCCCGGCAACTGCACGGATATGCATCTCGAACTGATCGATCAGACAGGCATCCATGGTCCAGTGACCTGAATTATGCGGTCGGGGGGCGATCTCGTTGACGAGCAAGGCGCCACGCGCAGACACGAACATCTCGACCCCCATTATCCCGACAAGGCCGATTGTGGTGGCGATATGGGCTGCCAGGCGTTGCGCTTCTTCCGCGAGGGCGACAGGGATACGGGCGGGGGCGAGGCTGTAATCCAGAATTCCGTCGCGATGCTGGTTTTCCGTCGTGCTGAAGCAGCGTATTTCTCCTGCCTCATTTCGCGCCACCATAACGCTGAGCTCGCGTTCGAAATCGACAAAACCCTCGGCGATCAGCGGATATGGCAGATGGGCGGCCAGGGCGTCGATGGCTTCCTGATCTGCAATACGGAACTGGCCCTTGCCGTCATAACCGAAACGCGTCGTCTTCAGGATGAAGGGAAATCCGAGGGATGCCACAGCCTCGGGCAGGGCATCGCGATCCGGCACGGATACCCAGTCTGCGACAGGGATGTCGTGATCACCCAGAAAGCTCTTTTCCAGAATACGATCCTGGCTGATAGCGAGAATGCTGCCCGCGGGATGCACTGGACAGAGAGAGGCAAGAAGGTCGAGCCCAGATGCCGAGATGTTCTCGAACTCGAAGGTGATGGCTGAAACGCTCTGAGCAAAGGCGCGAAGCACCGCTTCATCGTCATAGGCGCCGATCGTGACCCGATGAGCGGTATCCTGCGCCGGAGGATCTGGCTCGGCACTCAGAACATGCACATGATAGCCGAGCCGCGCCGCCGCCATGGCGGACATGCGCCCGAGCTGCCCGCCGCCAATGATCCCGATAGTCGCCCCGGGGGCGAGGGTCGTCAGGCTCATGATTCCGGCGTGTCGGCTACCGAAGCCGTCTGCATGGCGCGCCATGTATCAAGCCGTGCCCGGACGCCCTCATCCTGAAGAGAGAGGATCGAGGCAGCGAGAAGGGCCGCATTGATCGCCCCTGCCTTGCCGATGGCCAGCGTTCCAACCGGTACGCCACCGGGCATCTGAACGATGGAAAGAAGGGAATCCATTCCCTTAAGCGCATGGGATTCCACAGGGACGCCCAGAACGGGCAATGTGGTCCAGGCTGAAACCATGCCTGGCAGGTGAGCCGCTCCCCCCGCGCCGGCGATGATCACCTGCAAGCCACGCCCACGGGCGGATCGTGCATATTCGGCCAGACGATCGGGCGTGCGATGGGCCGAGACGATGCGCGTCTCGAAACTGATATCGAGCTCAGCAAGCTTCTCGGCGGCGAAACTCATGGTGCTCCAGTCCGACTGGCTTCCCATGATGATGCCGATACGCGGGGTCTGAGCCGCATCCGTCGTCTGACGGTAGAGATCGAGTTCTTCGCTCATTCAGGCAATATCATCCGGTATAAGGCGGTTCTCGATGAAGTTGATCTCGTCCTTGAGGAGGAGTTTCCGCTTCTTGAGACGCTGCAGCTGCAACTGATTGAGAGGGTGCTGCACCAGGCGGTCGATTACCGTGTCGAGATCGCGATGCTCGCTGCGGAGCTCATGCAGACGGCGGAGCATGACTTCATGGTCAACATCAACAAGCATCGGTTTCTTTCCGCTAGACTGTCAGGCTCTGACCCGTAAATCTTACAACAGGGTCGTTCGCCGGTGCCATCTCTTCTTAGTCCTGACCGTCGTCAAAGTCTGACATTTCCGCGACAACCGGCACCGTGTGGCCTTCACGGGCCAGACGCTCATTAGCGGCCTGCACGGCGGCGTTCAGGTCGGTCTGGCTGCAAAGCCCGAGAATGACGGGATCGCGGGGCTTGATGTTGGCGCTGTTCCAATGCTGGCGGTCGCGCACCTTGGCGATAGTGTCCTTGGTGGTACCCAGAAGCTTGATGATCTGCAGTTCCGAAAGCTGCGGAAACTGACGAAGCACGAAGGCAATCGCGTCGGGCCGGTCATTACGGCGTGCGATAGGCGTGTAGCGGGCTCCCTTGGCGCGGCGCGCTACCGGATTTGCCTTGGCCGAGAGCTTGAGACGCAGATCGGCATTGCCCTCGCAGCGCGTGATCTGTTCCTGCGTCAGCTGATTGTTTTTGACCGGATCGTAGCCATTGATGCCCGCAGCCACCTCACCATCGGCAATGGCCTGCACTTCAAGAGGATGCATGCCACAAAATTCGGCAATCTGCGTAAAGGTGAGGGCGGTTTTGTCGATCAGCCATACTGCGGTGGCTTTCGGCATAAGCGGCAAGGTCATCTCGGTCTATCCTGCGTGAGGAGCAAGGCTCCAGCAGGCACCGATTCAAATGTCCTGCTCCGGAAGGTCCGGAGCCATCTGCGCGGCACCTGCTGGATGCACTGCAAAGTTAGCGCTGGTATGGTCTGTCGAGTGCGGAGGGGTCAAGCCCCTCGATGACAAATCGCCTAAAAATATGAACCCCGGACCTGGCGGGGGCCGAGGCTCAGGACTTCACGCAGCGTGGCTGACATTCACATGGTTCGGAGCGCTTGTTGCGGGGGCCGGACCCAGTGAAATCGGGATACGCCGTGGCTTGAGGGCCTCGGGGGTGACCTGTCGCACTGTGATGGTCAGAAGTCCATTGATCAATTCAGCACCGGCAATCTCGATATGATCAGCCAGGGCGAAACGCCGTTCGAATGCTCTTGTGGCGATGCCACGATGGAGCAGCTCGCCGGCGCGATCGTGACGCGGCACACTGCCTTTGATGATCAACTGGTTGTCGGCGAGGTAGATCTCGACATCATCGGGGCCAAACCCGGCCAGCGCCATGGTGACACGATAAACGTCATCCGAGGCTTTTTCGATATTGTAGGGGGGATAGCTCGCATGGGCGGGCGCGTTGGATACCGCATCATCGACGAGACGTGCCAGGCGATCAAAGCCGATGGCTGAGCGAAAAAGCGGAGCAAAATCGTAGGACATGATGTGAACCTCCTTCAAGGCAGATCCATCAGCGCGCCTCCTCACGGGCCGGCGCGACTGCATGAGGGTAATGCGGCAACCCCTGTCGGGCATTGCCGCTCCCTGCATGTGGGATCGTTTCCGGGCAGGACAAGAGCCTGCCCGGGAAGGAGCGCCAGGATTACTTCTTTGCGGCGCGTGCCCCGATTCCGGCGAAGCGCTTGTTGAACTTGGCAACCTGGCCCCCGGTGTCGAGCATGCGCTGGACGCCAGTCCAGGCGGGATGCGACTTCGGGTCGACGTCGAGACGGAGCGTGTCGCCAGCCTTGCCGTAGCAGGAGTTCGTCTTGAACTCAGTACCATCGGTCATGATGATGGTGATTTCGTGATAATCGGGGTGAATGCCGGATTTCATGGGGGTGTCCTCGTTGGAATGCTCCGATGCCGACCGGAGCGGATGGCGGGGCTATAACGGAAAGAAACGGTGAGGGGAACGACAAAAACGCAGAAACTTTTGGCTACGCTATGTTTTTTCTATCGATCCCTCCACCTTTAGCCCACATTCTGAGCCCGCCATGCGTGCCGCCTCCATCTTGTGTGGCCATGCGGCTCATTTCAAATCTTCCACCTTTCAGGAGAGAGTCATCGATGTCCGATCTCAGATCAAAGCTGCACACACCGGGATGGGTCGCGGAATTTCAGAAATTCATCATGCGTGGCAACGTTATCGACATGGCGGTCGGTATCATCATCGGTGCGGCCTTCACCTCGATCGTGACGAGCCTTGTCAAGGATATCCTGACCCCCGGGATCGGGTTGCTGACCGGGGGGATCGACTTCTCCAATATCTTCGTCACGCTGAAAGGGCCGGTGCTGCCCACCCTTGCCGAAGCTCAGAAGGCTGGCGCCGTTACGATCAATATTGGCGTCTTTCTGAATGTAGTGATTCAGTTTCTGATCGTGGCTTTCGCCGTGTTCTGGCTCATCAAGCTTGTATCTCGTTTCCAGCGCAAGCAAGAGGCGGCCCCTGCCGCTCCCCCGGCCCCGACGAAGAGCGAGGTCCTGCTGACCGAAATTCGCGACCTGATCGCCAAGGATGCGGGCTGAGCCGTTCCTCAACTGGGCGCGTCACCCTTGGCGCGCGCTTCTGTTCGGCGCATGATCCTTTCATGCGCCGCTTACTTGTCCCCATCACCATGACGGTCCTCCTCTCCCTCACGGCGTGTGCCGGGCAGGGAGGAGACCATCTGATGCAGAACCGCTCGCCGAGTGTTCTGCTGACGAGCTATGCTATTGCGAATGGCATGGCAGAACATGGTCTGATTACGAAGATCCTGCAGCATCAGGCCACGCGCGCGGATATCGCGAAACTGATTGCCATCGACCACAACACCTGGATTGCCATCAGGCAGGCAGCCTTCACGCCAACCGATGATAATTTCCGTGCTGCAGATGACGGAATTCTGCAGATCCTCAGCTACTCCACGCCTGTCTCGCAGCCTGCGCCGAAGGGCGATAGCAAGAGCGCGCCAATCCCCTGAACGCTCGTCGTGCTCTTCGGGTGTGACTGCCGTCTCACGCAGCATGCATGAAAAAGGCGCCCATGAGGCGCCTTTTTGCATTGAACCGGGAGATATGCCGGTAATCCTGTAATGCCCTTAGACCGGCCTGCTGCGACGCAGGCGTTTCTCTCCCATAAGCAGCAGGAGCGGCGCGGCGATGAAGATCGAGGAGGACGTTCCGACAACGATGCCGAAGAGCATGACTGTCGCAAAGCCGGAAAGACTGTGCCCGCCAAAGATTGCGAGGGGCAGTGCGGCAAGGAAGACCGTCATGGACGTGCCCAGTGTGCGATTCAGTGTTTCGTTGATCGAGAGATCCAGCAAATCGCGAAGCGGCATGGTGCGGTATTTGCGCAGATTTTCGCGCACACGGTCATAGACGACCACCTTGTCATTCGTGGAGTAGCCCAGGATGGTCAGAATTGCCGCCACCATCACGAGATCGAACTGGAACCGTGTGATGGCGAGAAACCCGACAGTCTTGGTCAGATCCAGCACGAGCGTGATCACGGCACTAACCGCAAATTCCCATTCAAACCGCACCCAGATATAGACCAGAATCATGGCCAGGCTGAGCCCGAGAGCGAGAAGACCGTTACGGAAGAGCTCACTCGATACCGATGCGCCTACGGCGTCCGCCCGCAGGACCTGCGTCCCGGCCTGAGCCTCAACCACAGCATGACGCACGGTATCGACCAGGCTCTGCGTCGCCGCTTCCTGATTGGGCCCGGCGGGCGGCGTATCAAGCTGGATCAGTACATCGCGGTCACTGCCGAATTTCTGTAGTCCTGCGGCAGAGATCCCATGGGCGGCGAGGGCGTGACGCAGCTTGTCAAAATCGGCTGGACCCTGCGTCTGGGCTTCAACCACGATTCCGCCGCGGAAATCGAGGCCAAGCTTCAGCCCAGGAACGAAGAACAGCACCACAGAGAGCGCCGAGAGAATGGCCGAAGTCGCAAGGCCCGCGAAGCGGCCGCGCATGAACGGGATATGCTTGTCTTCACGGACGAAGCGGAAAAGGGGACGTGAGAGCATCGCTTCAGACCGGCAGTTCAGTGGGACGGGTGAGGGCGTACCAGCGCACCATGAGCAGGCGCGAGAGCAGCATGGTGGTAAAGAGCGTGGTGACGATACCGATCGTGATCGTCAGGGCGAAGCCTCGCACCGGACCTGTACCAAAAACGAACAGCATGACATGGGCCAGAAAGGCTGTGGCATTACTGTCAATAATGGTGGACGACGCACGCTCGAAACCTGCTTGCATGGCTGCAAGAGCCGTCCGTCCGCGACCGACCTCCTCACGGATACGCTCGTTGATCAGGATATTCGCATCCACCGCCATGCCAAGCGTCAACAGCATGCCTGCCATGCCGGGCAAGGTCAGCGTCGCTTCGAATAATGACAGAATGGCGGTCATGAGCACGAGGTTCGCCAGGAGCGCAACATTCGCGTAGAGGCCAAAGCGCCCATAGAACAACGCCATGAACAGAATCACGAGCACGAACCCGATGCCAAGGCTGATTGCGCCGGCGCGGATCGAATCAGCGCCGAGAGAGGGCCCAATGGAACGCTGCTCGATAACGGCCAGCGGGGCGGGCAGGGCACCCGCACGCAGCATGAGCGCGAGATCGGTTGCTGCCTGAGCCGTGAACCGACCGGTGATCTGGCCACTCCCCTGGGTGATAGGCTCGTTGATGACCGGCGCCTCGATCACTTTATTGTCCAGTACGATCGCGAAGCGTCGCCCGACATTCTGCGTGGTTGTCTGGGCAAAGGCGCGGGCACCCGCCCGGTTGAATGAAAAGCTGACCGCCCACCCACCGTCTTTCTGGTCGATGGTCGTTCCTGCATTGGTGAGGGCTGCGCCATCTACCTCGACATGATCCATCACGGGAAGCAGGACGTTGTTATCGCTCATATCAGGCAGCATGGTTGCACCTGGCGGGGCCACGTTGCCGCCCGCACCATTGGCGAGCATCCGAAATGTCATCTTGGCAGTGGTACCGAGAAGCCGCTTGATGTGCTCCGGATCACTGATGCCCGGCAGTTCAACCACAATGCGGTCATCACCCTGACGTGTGATTTCCGGGTCAACTGCTCCCGTTCCGTCGATACGGCGGCGCACAATCTCGATCGACTGACTGACGGCCTCGCGAGCCCGTTGTTTGAGAGCGGCCTCGTTCAGAGACAGGGTGATACGTCCCTGATCCTGGGCTGCCGCGACGTCGCCGCCGTTGCCTGTCAGGGCGGAGAGGGCGGTCAGGCTCGCCTGTGCCTCGTTGGCGTCGCGCGGCAGAAAGCTCAGTACACGCGCGCTGCCATCCTTGTGGAAATCGCGATAGCCGAGATTCTTTTCGATCAGGACCTGCTTGACCTGATCTTCGAGCCCCTGAAGGCGGTCATCGACCAGGCTCTGCTGGTCGAGTCGAAGAAGCAGATATGAGCCGCCGCGCAGATCCAGACCGAGATGGATCTGGTGCCATGGCAGCTTGGCCGCGGGCGCACGCATGAAATTGGGCAGGCAGAGCAGGAGACCGAGGACACAGACCCCGAGAACTCCCAGCATGGTGGGCCGACTATAGTACATCATCGAGCGGAGCGGCGTCCTTCTTGTAACGACCGGAGATCAAAAACTACCGCAGGGCGGTCAGGCAGCGGGAAGATGCCGGGTGGCGCAGCGCGTTGCAACCTCCCTTTGCGCCCTGCTACACCAAATTTCATGAATTCAGGCGTACAAAAGTCAGGAAAACACATGTTGAAGGTCGGGATTGTCGGGGCTGGGCATTTCGGCCGTTTTCATGCTCTCAAGGCGCGCGATTGTCCCCGCGAGCAGCTTGTCGCTTTGTATGACCCCGATCCTGCCCGCGCGAAAAACGTGGCCGAGGAGGCGGGATGTACGATGGCCATGAGCCTGGAGGGACTGATAGATCAGGTGGACGCCGTGATCGTCGCAGCGCCTGCAGAGCATCATTTTCCGGTCGCCTCGGCCTGCCTCCGGGCTGGGCGTCATGTACTCGTCGAGAAACCGATTGCGGCAACCCTTGAGGAAGCGCAAGCGCTTGCCGAGCTCGCGCGCGAAAGCGGCTGCGTCCTGCAGGTCGGACATTTGCTGCGTTATTCCTCCGAGCACCGGGCAATCTCCGAACGTATCGGCAAGCCGCTTTATATCGAGGCGACACGTATCGCGCCGTTCAAACCGCGCGGCACTGACGTGTCGGTCATTCTTGATCTGATGATCCATGATCTTGATCTGGTGCTTTCACTCGTGGACTCACCGATTGAGTCGATTGATGCCGTTGGCGTCGCGGTTTCGAGCGAACATGAAGACATCTCCAATGCGCGTGTGCGTTTCGCCAATGGGTGTGTGGCTGCTATCTCAGCGAGCCGTATCTCGCTCAAGACCGAGCGAAAGATGCGCGTATTTTCTGAAGAGGGCTATCTCTCCGCTGATTTCATGCAGCAGGAGCTCACGATGATCGGTCGCAAGCGGGGTTTGCCCCTGCCCGGAACGGGAGGATTCAGGCGCGAGGCGCTGCGCTGGAAAGATTGCGACTGCCTCGCTGCCGAGCACGATGCCTTCGCGGCCGCCTGTCTCGACGGCGCCCCCATTCTCGTTGATGCCGAGGCCGGGATCAGAGCGCTTGATGCGGCCATCAGGGTGAAGGCCAGTATGGATGAAACCCGGGCACGCATGGAATTATCCGGGCTCATCGGAAGCGCCTAACGTCGAGCGGGGCATGGAGCTGAGCGCTCCAATCTCGCGTGATGTGAACCGATCAGCCCCCGCTTTCGAGTTCTTCTTTCTTCATTTCCAGCAACAGCCATTCTTCTTCAGCTGTCGTCAGAGCACCTTCAGCCTGGGTAAGGGCCTCGCTGGTCTTTGCGAATTTCTTTGCGTCTTTGCTGTACAGCGAAGGGTCTGACAAGGTGTCGCGCAGCGAGATGATCAGTTTCTCCAGGCGATCGATCTCAGCGGGGAGTTTTTCGAGGGCAAGCTTGTCCTTATAGCTGAGCTTTTTGGTCGTTCTCTCTGATCTTGCAGTATTTTTCTGTTTATCCTCTGTAGGCGCGGTGCCGCGCTCAGCGGGAGCCGCGCCTCCCGTCTGGGCAAGCATGTCGCTATAGCCACCGGCATATTCAATCCAGCGCCCGTCCCCCTGCGCCACGAGGACAGATGTCGCGACACGATCCAGAAAATCGCGATCATGGCTGACCAGAAGCACCGTGCCGGGGTAATCGTCCAGCATCTCCTGGAGCAAATCCAGCGTCTCGAGATCGAGATCATTGGTCGGTTCGTCGAGTACGAGCAGGTTGGACGGTTGAGCGAGGGCGCAGGCCAGAGCAAGCCTGCCGCGCTCACCGCCGGAGAGGACGCCCACGGGCGTACGAGCCTGTTCCGGGCGGAACAGGAAGTCTTTCATATAGCCGATGACGTGCCGTTTCTCGGTTCCGACCTGCACCATATCGCCACTGCCGCCGGTCATGGTATCCGAGAGCGTCTGGGCAGGGTCCAGGCTCGCCCGACGCTGGTCCAGCGTGACGAGGGACGTGGACGGACCGATCTGTACCCGCCCCTCATCTGGCGCATCTTCGCCAGTCAAAAGGCGGAGCAAGGTCGTCTTACCCATGCCATTTGCACCCACGATGCCGAGACGATCGCCCTTTAGTACGCGCAGATCGAGGTTTCGCACCACAACGCGCTCACCGAATCCCTTGGTGACACCTTCGGCAACGGTCGTCAGCTTGCCTGTGTTCTGCGCCTCTGAGACGGTCAGCTTCAAGGCGCCACGGAACTGGCTGGCAATATCCTTGCGGCGCGAGCGTAGCGCTGCAAGCTCGGCCACACGGCGCACGTTGCGTTTGCGCCGCGCCGTTACGCCGTATCGCATCCAGTCTTCCTCACGCGCGATCTCGCGGTCGAGTTTGTGCGCCGCAAGTTCCTCAAGAGCCAGGACTTCCTCACGCCAGTCCTCGAAGCGTGCAAAGCCCTGGTCGAGGCGCCGCGTGATTCCCTGCTCGAGCCAGACCACCGCGCGAGACAGTGTTTCCAGAAGCCGCCGATCATGGCTGATAACGATCATGGCCGACCGCATGGTCGCCAACTCGCGTTCCAGCCATGTGATGGTCGGGAGGTCGAGATGGTTCGTCGGTTCGTCCAGGAGAAGCAGATCAGGCCGTGCGGCGAGGGCACGTGCGAGCGCACAGCGCCTTGCTTCGCCCCCCGAGAGCGTCGCCGTGCTTTCCTCGCCCGTCAGACCAAGCTCAGCCAGCATGCTGCGCGCAAGATAATCCTCATCCGGTTGAAGATCCTGGGCCACATAGTCATAGCTGGTGGGAAAGGCGGTGAGATCGGGTTCCTGCGGGAGGTAGACGATCCTGATTCCAGGCTGCACGAAGCACTGCCCTGAATCGGGTGTGATCTCACCAGCAGCGATGCGCAAAAGCGTGGACTTGCCCGAACCGTTGCGGCCTACCAGGCAAAGTTTCTCTCCAGGAGCGACGCCGATTTCGGCGCCATCCAGAAGGGGGCGTCCCCCGAGAGTGTAGACGATATCACGGAGATGGAGGATGGGTGCGGCCATGCGCCCTATGTGTCGCACAGACCCCGGGGATGCAAGTCAGATTGCCTTAAGTCCACCGGTGACGGCCTGATAGGTGGTGATAGCGAGGGTCGTCGGCTCGAATGGCTTGGTGATGATGAAGGAGGGCTCCTCCTGCTCGCCCGTAAGAAGGCGTTCAGGATAGGCAGTCACAAAGATCACCGGAGCCTGATGATCCTTCATGATACGCCCGACAGCATGCATTCCGTCACCACCGCCACCAAGATTGATATCGGCCAGGATCAGCCCGGGACGGGTTTCCTTCGCAATCCGCACGGCGTCGGCCTCGGTATAGGCGACACCCGCAATACGATGGCCGCATTGCTGCACGACATCCTGGATATCCATGGCAATGATCGGCTCGTCCTCGATGATGAGCACGCTTGTTTCTGCGACCGAGCGCAATCCGTCATTCGCCTGGGCGATGTCACCGAGGATTTCCGCTTCCGAGCGGTCTAGAATGAGGGCGACCGCGCTCAGCGGAACTTCCTCGAGAGAGGTCAGCAGCAGAACATAGCGCTGGGTCAGCGTAAGGGACGAGGGCGCGTGAAGAGCCTCGCTTTCCAGAGCAAAACATGTGATGATCGAGCGGTAGAGGCGGTATCTCACGCCAATATCGTGCCCACCCTGGCGGGTCATCATATCCTTGATGGCGAGGGCAACCAGTTGGTCGCCCTGTTTCTGATTGCCTTCGAGAGCCCTTGCAAATCGGCGAGCAAAGGGCAAGGCTTGGATCAGGTCTTGGCGCTCTGCATCGACCATTGATTAACGAAGCTCCGGGAATATGTGCGAACAAAACGCGTTCTGTTGCGTCAGAATGGCACTTTTTCAGATGGCAGCAAAGGGGAATGCAGTGGACCAGGATCGGGAGAAGAAACGCTGACCTCGGACGGGCGGGATATTCAAAGACAGAGTGGGGCAGGGGGCGACCCTGTACGCAGGGGCATTGCGGCCCATCTTGGCGACCTGCGTGGTTTTGCCCGCTATCTCACGCGTGAGGCAGCCGCCGCTGACGACCTCGTCCAGGACACCGTATTGCGGGCATTGGGCGCGCGCCATCAGTTTGAGGATGGGACGAATATCAAGGCGTGGCTCTTCACAATCCTGCGCAACGTCTTTCTCGAGCAACGTCGTCGCAAGGCACGTGAAACCGAGATACTGTCCGAGATTTCACGGAATGGTGATGAGAGCGACGGCGTCAGTTCTGGCCTTCACGATCACGTGCTCGATCTGTCTGTCCTCTTATGGCGCCTACCCGAGCTCCTGCGCGAAGCCCTCATCCTCGTGGGTGCACAGGAACTCAGTTACGAGGAGGCTGCTCAGATCTGCGCCTGTCCCGTCGGCACGATGAAGGCCCGCGTGTCTCGCGCCCGAGCGCAATTGGCCGAAATGACGGCCACTCCGGCAGGCCGCGAGCATCCCACTGCGCCCGTCTGACACACGACTTTTTTAAAGTGCTGCAGATTAATTTCAGAAAATTGCGAGACCATGCAACCGATCCGAGTTGCCGTTCATTCCTCAGTTGAAAAGCACCGAGCGAAGAGGATTTTCGCATGACTAGCTTCCATGACCAGGTTATCCAGATTCTCCCCAAGCTGCGCGTCCAGGCGCTCTCTCTGACCCGTAACCGGTTCGCCGCTGAAGATCTGGTGCAGGATGCTGTCTGCAATGCGCTTGCCGCTCAGGACAGCTTCATTCCCGGCACGAATTTCTCGGCATGGATGCACCGTATCCTGCGCAATCGCTTCATCTCGGACCTGCGCAAGCGTCGCGAGACTACGGATATCGAGGACGTGCCCGCCTCCTCCTTCGCGAGCAACGCGACGCACGAGGACAGTCTGGCGCTGAAAGATCTCTCTCTTGCCCTGTCGCGTCTGCCCTCCGACCAGCGCGAAGCGCTCGTCATGGTCGTCGTTCAGGGCATGAGCTACGAGGCTCTCGCCGAGGCCACGGGCTGTGCAGTCGGAACTGCCAAGAGCCGCGTCTTCCGGGCGCGTCGCCAACTCGAAGCCTGGATGACGGGCGATCTTCCCGCTAACGACAAGCTGCGCATCAAGGTCGCTGCCCTGCGTTCCACGCTCGACGATCGTCGCCGCAAGGGTCTCAAGTCTGACGATCTTTTCACGTTTTGACCCAATCGCAGGCGCGAGACGAGTAACGAAAGGTGATTGTGCGACATCTTTGCACGATTTTCGGGGGAATGGCGATCCGTCATTCCCCCTCTTCACATTTGCACCTTTTCTTTTCTTCAAAATCAGATGATTAAATTTCGGTAGTGCAACTCGACCGTCAGCACTTAGTTAGAATGGCGTGAGTTGGTTTCTTTCATTAAGGGGATGACATGACGGGGGGAAAGGACGGCGCGCCGGGTAAGTCCCGTCAGACGGATCAGTCTCCTGAAAGCGACAACCCCTTCGATATCTGGCTGAAGCGGGGCCTCCACCAGCTTTTCGATGATGTGGCGAATGAGCCCATTCCTGAAGAATTGTTGCGTCTGATCGAAGGAGACAGAGATGAGCGCTCCTCTTGACCTCGCTCCTATGAGCATCGCGTAGGGCGAGGGACGAACTCTCTTTGAAAAGTCCCTCGACGTCTTTCTGGCGATTTGCCCGTTTTCGACCACGCCTTTTCGACACGGTCGGCTCCCGCGTCATGGCGCTCATCGTTTGCACGTCGCTCCCCCTAGCTTGCGTCGCTGGTGTGCTCGCCTGGCATACCTACCTAGCGACGGCTGACAACAGCTACGAGCGCACACGAAGCGACGCGCTCAGCGCGCGCCACGAAATCATCAATGACATTGACCGCACACGCAGCGCGCTCGAAACGCTAGCGGGTATTGGTCTGCACGAGGAGATCGCCCCCAGGGCTTTTCGCCTTGTGCAGTCAATCAGCCAGCAGCATTACTGTGCCTTGGTCCTTGTCGATCAATCCGGCCGTGTTGTATCGACCTATCAGGATCTTGGGACGGAAGTTCCGGGTTGCGACAATAATCGTCTGGTTCTCACGCCAGGTGAGATGATGGCTCTTCCCCTACATGGCGAGGGCTCGCAAGCCGAGATCATCTTCCACGGTGCGCGCCCGATCGTGAGAGCGATCGTCTCCCTTGAGTACGTCGATCGGAGTGGCGCGCTCGTGTCGGGCAAACTCGTCGCACTCCGCCCGCTCGTGAATCAGCAAATACTCCGTACCGACCAATACGCCCGACCTGCGTCAGATCCGGAAAGCGGGAGCACCGATCTCTGGCTCTATAATCGAGATGTCCCTCCGACGCCGCTTACGCGTCGTGGGACCACTCCGATACCGTGGTCAGCTGACGCCCAAGCACGGCTGGATCGTGACCTGAAGACCCGGGTGATGACAGACCACTTCCGCCTCGGCATGACCTACTACACCCTCATACCAGGCTACGGTCCCGTCAATATCGTCGCAATATCCGCGCGAAGCATCGCGGAAAACCGTGCATTACAACTATTTCTGGCGCGGCTCACGCTGATCGTCCTTATCCTCGTGGTAGAGCTCCTTCTCGTCGCGCTCGCAGCGCAACGTTACCTTGTTGAGCCACTTGAGAAACTCGCCTTCAGTGTCGGCGATTGGCGCCGGAACGGAACCTTCCAGCCAGATTTGCCCAAATCTCTGCCTCTTGAGATAAGACAGATGGAGCGAGCGTTCAGCCGGGCGACACGCCGTCTGGATCGACATGAGGCGCGCCTGCAACGCGCCACCAGACAACAGGATCTCCTGATCCGAGAGATCCATCACCGGGTGAAGAACAATTTGCAGATTGTTGCTTCTCTTCTCAACCTGCAGGCGAACAGGATCAAGCTACCCGAGGCGCGCGAGGAATTTCATTTGGTGAGGGATCGCATCCGCTCGCTTGCAACCCTTCATCGCTACCTCTACCCGGAGGGTGGGCTCTCCGCTCTAGATATCAGCGCCTTCCTCGAGGAACTCGCCAGTCAGATCTTTACGGCAAATAATCGGCTGAACAAAGGCCGTGTTACCCTCCTCCTGGACGTTGATCCCGTACCAATCACACCGGATCAGGCGGTACCGATTGCTCTCGTTGTCACCGAGGTTGTGACGAACGCGCTACGTTACGCTTTCCCGGATCACCGAACCGGATCTGTAAAGGTGACGCTCAAGCGAGAAGGAGAGATGGCGGTGCTCACGATCAGAGATGACGGGATCGGCCTGTCATCCACTCGCGCGCAGGACGCTGCAAAGCGTGAGGGTATTGGACTACAGCTGGTCAAGGGCTTTGCACGCCAGCTCGGCGGAACGCTTGAGATCCGCGATGATGAGGGTACCGAGTACAGATTGAGCTTCGGTGTTCAGCTCATCAGGCGCCACCTCGCCTGAGGCTAGACCAACATGCGACTTTTGACTGGGCGCCAATGTAGCGCCTTGTCATGAGCAGGCCCGCTTATCGCCGCTCAGTCGTTGCTTGAGCCAACGACTAAACGATGAACCGTTAATATTTGTTTCCAAATCGATACTGCTCAGCCTGATCGGCGTAGCCCTCCTGCCATGTGCACGGCATTTCCATGGTGCCTGCTTGCATAGTTCGGAATTCTTACGCCTCGGCCTTAATGATCGCCTGCGCGAATCGCGAGGTAACTGGACGCCTCATGATCATTCGCAAGGCTTTGCTGGCAAATGGGTAGCACTGTGACGATAGGCGT
Organism: Asaia sp. VD9; assembly: GCF_037150015.1. Taxonomy (NCBI): domain Bacteria; kingdom Pseudomonadati; phylum Pseudomonadota; class Alphaproteobacteria; order Acetobacterales; family Acetobacteraceae; genus Asaia; species Asaia sp. VD9. Next base: position 32,822 of record NZ_JBBCQM010000010.1, read on the forward strand.
GCGGTTTTTAATGATTTTTACCTATTCAAGGGCAGAATGCCCCTCTCCGTCATTAACGTCCTTCATAACCTGTTGACGTAATCGTGATATTATTCAAAGGTCGAGGAATTAATTTGTAGCTTAAGTCTGCAAGTGGACGGAAGATCGTTAATGTTTCGTTTGAGAACGCGAAGGGGGTTCTGCAGCGGCTCAGCAGCCGCATCGATCGCCCTATCTGTAGGGAGCGGCCGAGCAGAGGAGCGGTCCGCTCAGACCGATAGCGACTGGGAGGTCTTCAAGGGCCGCTATATCCGCCCTGACGGTCGTGTCATCGATACGGGTAATCAGGGTGTGTCCCATTCCGAGGGGCAGGGTTATGGCATGTTTTTCGCCTCGACCTTCAACGATCAGGCCGTCTTCGAGCAGATCTGGAGCTGGACACGGGATACGCTCCGGCATCGCGGCGACGCATTGAGCAGTTGGCGGTGGGTGCCGACGCAGCCTCACATCACTGACACGAACAACGCCTCCGACGGCGATCTGATGATTGCGTGGGCGCTGCGGCGGGGAGGTATTCTCTGGCAGCGTCCCGACTATATCGATGCGGCGCGGGCCATACTCGCTGACCTTGCGTCGCGTTGTGTGCGCAAGGTTGGCTCGCGCACTGTGTTCCTGCCCGCGATGAAGGGCTTTGATCGCTCCAAAATCACGATCATCAACCTTTCATATTACCTCATGCCGGCGCTGGGGCGGGCAGCATCGCTTGATCCGAATGGCCCATGGCGCGCGTTGATGGAAACCGGCACGCAGCTCATCCAGGCCAGCCGCTTCGGACTGTGGGGTTTGCCCCCTGACTGGCTGTCCATAGACAAGAAATCCGAGCGTATCGCACCCGCGCCCGGCTTTCCTGCGCGTTTCTCCTATGATGCCATTCGTATCCCTCTTTATCTAAAATGGTCGAAGCGCATGGTGCCCAGTCTGACACAATCGCTCCTCGCCGTCAGTCAGAACTGGTCAATGGCAGACCTGCCAGCCTGGGTCGATCTCAACACGGGCGAGCGTTCACCTTATGCCGCACCACCCGGTTTCCGCGCCGTTTACCAATTTGCCTTGCACGGCGCGGACGCACTCCCAATCCTTCCAAGTGTCAAAGATAGCGCCGATTATTATTCGTCTTCGCTCACGTTACTGGCGCGAATTGCTGCCATGGAGATGGTCTGATGCCCGATAACTTCAAGCTTCTAAACGAATCTTTCAACGAAGCAGGTTCCCCAGTGGAAGCTCATGGCGGTTTTCATGAATTCGACGCCTTATCGCGGATTGAAGGACAGTCACAGCCGCGGCCATCTGATACTGAAAATAGCCCGTCGTATGCGGAGCGGGAGGCCTCGAAGGTGCGGTTCGATGTGCCTGAGCCCCGCCCTCAAATGTCCCCAACGCAGGAGACCGATGGTCGTGCGCACGAGGTCGAGCCTCCCCCAAAGGCCGTCTTCGTCAAAAAGGCCATTCCATTGGGGGATTCTGCTTCCAGGGGAGTTGAGACAAGCTTCGTTTCAAATCCAGACCAACAGTGGAAGCACACGCCCCTCAAGCAATTGCTGTCTTCACTAAGAGCCTCACCGCAAAGCCGACACAGCACGCAGCGTCGCCTACATGGCGTATTTCGTCGCTAGAACATCGATTGCTTATCTTAACCCCTCTGAGACGATAGCAGCCCTGATGACACTTATATGCGTAGCCTCACCCAAGGGGGGTGTTGGAAAGACCATGGTAACCGCGCATCTCGCGGAGGAACTGCGCCGCGCCGGGATACCGCGGGTCGTAGCAGTCGATCTCGATCCGCAAAACGCGTTGCGTCTACACTTTGGTATCCCGATTTCACATCGCGCCGGCTTCGCACCTGAGATTGCAAGTCGCCGCCTCTGGCGAGATACGGCTGTGAGGGGGGTAAATGACGTCATCATATATCCCTTCGGTACGTTGTCTTTGGAACGCCAGATGGCTTTTGAGCGGGTGGTCGTCACAAACCCGGGCGTTCTCGCCAATGATCTTGTGTCCTTGGCACAGGCTCCGGACACAGTCGTTATCGTCGACACGGCGCCGGGCTATTCGGTGGCACTCTCCGCACTGATTGATCACGCGGATATGGTCGTCACCGTCATGACTGCAGAGGCGTCTTGCGTCTCGTTGATTGCAGAGATTCATTCGGGGAGCTGCTACGCACGTGAGGCCCAGACGAGCTTGCCTTTTCTGCATCAGGTGGTTGTCAATCGCTTCGATCCCATGAACCGTATCAGCGCGATGACGATGCCCCAGATTATCCGGCGTCTTGGCTCCATGCATCTCGGGACAATTTTCCGCGATGAGCATGTCGGGGAAGCCTTTGCCAGCCAAAAGCTGATTCATCACTACGCACCCTTTTCGCGCGCGGCTCTAGACCTTGAGGCGATCGGAGATCGTCTGCTCCAGACGGTTCGCAGGCTGCACTGAAACTTAGAGTGAGGAAGCTGGCATGAGCCGCGTCAGGCATGCAATTTCGATTGCAGAACACTGGATCGATAGCGCCCATGAATCGCGCCTGGATACGACAATCAAGTTTTCCATGATCGTTGTCGCGCTTCTGAGTACATTTGTCGCTGCATTTGTTCATCTGAACCTCGCAGGACAGACCATCGTCTGTTTATTCGGCATTCTCGTTTTCTTCGTCGTTAATCGTCGGCCTGGGCCACGCGCAACCCTCGTCCTCAAGGGGCTCTCGATCATCGTCTCGCTCCGCTATCTGAGCTGGCGCCTGACCGAAACCCTGAATTTCAGCACATGGACGCAATCGATACTGGGGACAACGCTCGTCGCCGCCGAGATCTACGCGTTTGTCATGCTTGTTCTCAGCTATTTCCAGTCGCTTCATCCGTTGGGACGCCGTGTCGCCCCGATGCCAGACGATATTGCTTCCTGGCCCAGCGTGGATATTTATATCCCGACCTATAATGAAGAACTGCGTATCGTTCGGCAGACTGTGCTCGCAGCAATGGGGATCGATTGGCCTGCCGATCGACTTCACGTTTATATTCTCGATGATGGGCATCGCGAGGAGTTCCAGGAGTTTGCCGAGGCTTGCGGTGCCGGCTACATCGCCCGGTCGGAACATAGTCACGCGAAAGCCGGCAACCTCAATCACGCGATGACGATCACCAAAGGCGAGCTGATTGCAATCTTCGATTGCGATCACATTGCCAAGCGCAGTTTCCTGCAGGAGACGGTTGCGCCCTTCATGTCTGAAGAGAAGCTCGCGCTTTTGCAGACGCCCCATCACTTCTATTCAGCCGATCCGTTCCAGCGGAATTTTTCTCATGGCGCTATCGTTCCACCGGAAGGGAATCTGTTTTACGGTCTGATTCAGGACGGCAATGACTTCTGGAATGCGACCTTCTTCTGCGGTTCCTGCGCGGTGATCCGACGTTCGGCGCTGATGGAGATCGGCGGAGTTGCTGTTGAAACCGTCACCGAGGATATGCATACGGCGCTCAAATTGCAGCGTCTTGGCTGGTCTACCGCGTATATCGGCAAACCCATGGCCGCTGGACTGGCGACGGAACGCCTGATCCTGCATGTCGGCCAGCGTATGCGTTGGGCAAGGGGGATGCTACAGATTTTCCGTCTGGATAATCCGCTTTTCGGGCCAGGCCTGAACTTCGCACAACGCCTGTGCTATTTTTCTGCAATCGCCAGTTTCTTGTTCGCCATCCCGCGTCTGATCTTCCTCTCCGCGCCGATGGCCTACCTCCTTTTTAATCAAACGCTAATCGATGCCTCGCCTTTCGCCATTGCGATCTACGCAATACCGCATCTGATGCATAGCGTATTGACTTCGGCACGCACCAACAGGAACTGGCGTTATTCTCTATGGAGCGAGGTCTACGAGACGACACTCGCACCTTTTCTGGCTCGGGTTACCATCATGACCCTCCTTTTTCCACGTCGCGGCAAATTCAACGTGACAGAAAAGGGTGGTATTTTGGATCGTTCCTATTTGGACTGGAGCGCGATTTATCCGAATGTCTACATCGCAATCGCGCTGATACTGGGGTTGGTGTTCGGCCTTTACAGGCTTTTCTTCCAGCACAACGACTACATTGTCTCCAACGCGCTCATGATGAATGTCGTTTGGGTGTCGATAAGCATCACCATACTTCTTGCCGCCATCTCGATCGGACGGGAATCAATGCAGATTCGCAAAAGTCCCCGTGTCGAGATGGTCGTTCCGGTCATGGTGCGTGTCGAAGACGGTCGCCTCTTTCACTTCATGACCCAAAACATGTCTTACGGCGGCTGCCAGCTTCACGGTACCGCACCCGCCGAAGCTTTCGTGAAAGACTCTTCCGTTACCGTTATGATCCGGGATCATAATGATACTTACTGTCTTCCTGCGATCGTCGTTCGCGCCGCGCAATCCGGCGAACTGGCTCTGCGCTGGGCAGAAACTACCCTTTTGCAGGAGGCACAAATCGTGCGTGTCATATTCGGCCGTCTGGATGCATGGAGAAGCTGGGCAGATTACAAGCCGGACAGCCTGCCGCGCTCGATTGGTCTCATCCTTCGGAGTATCTTCGAGCTCTTTAAGCCTGCAACATTTCGTAAGCAGAAGCCGAGTATCTCGCTCATGCCCCGTGTGACACCAGCCACGCCGCAGAAGACTGCCGTCATCGTCCGTCCCAATCCCGGAATGATTCGGAGTCTGGCGCTCGTTCTTGGGCTCGGTGCCATCATGCTCACCGGTAGCGCCTCCGCACAGGTAAATCCTGCGGATCTACCGTTACCCGGCGGTATGGTCTCGTCTGGAAATCAAATTTCCCCGGCCACGCAACCTTCTCCCCCCGCTGCAATGCCGGCAACGACTAATCCCACGGTCGTGGGTAACAGTACTACGAACACGCCTCTAGCGACGCCTGGTATCTCCGCGTCCGTAACAGTTCCAGATCCGCATCTGGCGCCGGTTCCGCCGGCTCTCGCTGCGCCTGGCTCTGCTATCCTGGACCAAGGACCGGCGCAAACAGGACCGGCATTATCCCGCGATGAACTCGAGAATGCGCGAACGACGTCCTGGAGCTTCAGCCAACTTGGCAGCGCCGATACCCTCCTAATGACGCCCTGGATTCCGATCCAGGGGCTGAATTTTGGGGTCTCCTCCTCCGAAGTCGTGACGAGCGCCACCCTCTCTCTCTTTGGTTCCCTATCTCCCGAAATGCTACCTGCGGGGAGCGGGGTCACTATTTTCCTCAATGACCAATATATCGGCGTGGTCCACCCTGATAAGAACAAGCCGCAATTCGGCCCGCTCAGCTTTCAGGTCAATCCACTTTATTTCAAAGAGCATAACGTCCTGACATTCCATTTCGCAGGGCAGTACACTTTGAGTTGCGGGGATCAGACCAGCCCTGTGCTATGGGCAAAGATCTTGGGCCAGTCGACTCTCTCTATCACCACCGCCCCGATGCCTCCCTCCCGAGACCTCGCTGCTTTGCCAGAGCCATTCTTCGACGAAGCAGTACTGACTCCGGCCCGTGTACCATTCGTCATTGCACGACAGAGCAATTCTCATACGCTCGAGGCCTCGGCGATTCTAGCATCGTGGTTCGGGTCCATGGCCCAGTACCGCGGCGTGAGCTTCCCCGTAATGTCTCAGATGCCACCCTCTGGGAATGCGGTTGTGATCGGCCCGGCATCGACCTTGAGTGAGTTTTTGAAAGGGCAGGCGTCTATCGATGGACCAACCGTCCTCGAGACAGTTAACGCGAATGATCCGTTTGGTGCCCTTCTGATCGTCACAGGGCGTACAGACAGCGAAGTTCTGGCCGCTGCACGCTCTGTTGCATTTGGTAGCAAAGGCTTTCCCCACGCAGCCCGTATCCTTGCCCCTGAGGTGACCATTCAGCCGAGGCAGCCCTGCGATGCTCCTGGTTTCGTGACGCGTTCACAGCCGGTGAGGGTAGGGGATCTCGTCGCTCTGTCGTCGCTGCAGGGCTATGGCTATGTGCCCGGAACGATATCAGTACCGTTCCGTACCTCGCCAGATATCTATACGTGGCGCGATCACCCTTTGAGCCTGCACTTCACGGTTCGCGGCCCCTTGGGAACGGAGATCGACCGCAGGCGCTCGCATGTAGATGTCAGTGTCAATGGCCTCTATCTCAAATCCGTCTCTCTCGCGCCGCCCTCGGATTTGCCCGACTGGATCAAGAGATTTTGGCCAGCAGCGTCGCGGGTGCAATCCGCAAGCGTCGCCATTCCTCCTTGGGCGATTTACGGTGCCAATACACTCGACTTCTACCTCGAGAGCCGTCCGGTAGGCCGACGCGATTGCAGTGGCATGACGCAGGATTTGCGCATGAGCATCGACCCGGATTCGACGATCGATCTGACCCGGGCCTATCACTATACCCAGCTTCCCAATCTGGCCTATTTTGCCAACTCAGGGTTTCCGTTCACGCGTATGGCCGATCTTTCCGATACGGCAGTCGTACTGCCCTCATCACATACTGAAGGGGTAGAGTCGGTTTATCTGGATCTGATGGGTATGATCGGCGCCTTCACGCAATATCCCGTCTCCGGTCTGACAGTTCTCCATTCGGACGCAGTCTCCGAAACCGAGACGCGCAACCTGATTGTCCTCGACACAGTCGCCTCTTCGCCTGCCATCGAGCGCTTCCTCCGCGGTACTCCGTACAGCCTTAACGGTACGACACTCAATTATAGCAGCTCGACTTTCCTCGAGCCGTTCCACGTCCTTTCGCGGAGCTTCAGTAGCCAGTCCACAGGTAAGACTCCGGACATGCTGCGTGCATTGAGCGCAACGACTTCGCTCGGTGATGGAGGTGTCCTCATCGAAAGACGCTCTCCCTTTTCCTCAAATGCGACTATGGTCCTCATGCTGAGCGAAAATCCACAGGGGTTGGAACGCCTGCTTCAGGCCGTACATGACACGAAGGTCCAGCCCATGATTCAGGGTGATCTGGCAATCGTCAACGGAAGCCACGTCCTGTCGACGAGAAATCTGCCGACCTACACAATTGGGTCCCTCCCATTTTGGTTCTGGCCCGACCTTTATCTCGGCAATCATCCGTTCCGCGTTATTATCCTCGCGATGTTTGGCATTGGGGTGGGCGTTCTGATCCTGTTCCGTATCCTTACATCCCATGCAAGACGCCGCCAGCAGGAACTCCGCCGTGACAAATAGGATCCTCGGGCTGCGCCGTGCGGCTCTCCCGGCGCTGATCTGCGTCAGCATTTCACGAGGGCAGGCTGCACCTCAGGACGCCGCACCCCCAGCGGCACAGGCAAGGTCGCAGTCACAGGACGAACGCATCGCCCAGTCTCTTGATCCCACACGGATTCTGCCGGTCGTGATGAAACGGGCCCATTACTGGTTCGATCACGGTCGTATGGACGATGCGCGTGTCGCCCTTGACCAAGCGGCGCAGCTTGCGCCCAATGATCCCGATGTGCTTGCGATGCAGGGTCAGATGCGCCTTCGCGAAGGCGACATCGCCTCAGCACACAAGATACTCAAGCAGATACGCGATCAAAGCCATGATCCTGATGCCGGACGATCGCTGGACATGGATCTCCAAGCGCGTTCCGCGCCAAGCCCCGAGATTGAAACGGCGCGCTCACTCGCTCGCCGAGGGGCCACGGCGCAGGCCGCTGCCGCCTATCTGAGGGCTTTCCCCGATCGCCCTCCATCGCTTTATGCCCTGGAGTATTACCGGACGCTCGCTGGCGTGCCAGACCAGCGAAGCAAGGCCCAGCAAGGCCTCGCGAAGCTGATCATGTCTGCGCCTGATAATATGGAATATCAGATCGCTTATGCTCAATCGCTCGTTTGGGATGAGAAAAATCGCGTCACCGGTATCCAGCGGCTCGAGGCCCTTTCTAAACTCCCCGGTCTAAACTCCGCACAGAAGCAGGAAATCGACACGACCGCGCGTCAGTCTGTCCTCTGGCTTCCTGCCAACACAAGCTCGGACGCGGTCATCACCTCTTATCTCAATGACCACCCTGGTGATCGCGACGTCCTTGCGCTCAAGGGACGTGAACTCGCAGGAACGCTTCACCCTAACGAACAGCTGCGCCAGAAAGGGTGGGACGCGCTGCGTGCCAATAATCCGTCTCAGGCGATTGGTTACTTTCGGCAGGCTCTGGCGCTCGCGCCGAATGATGCGGATACATTGGGTGGCCTCGGCGTGGGTCTGCTCCGTCAAAACAGAGATGGGGAAGCCCGCACCTATCTGGATCGTGCGATGGCGGCAGATCCAAGTTCCGCAGAGCGCTGGAGGGCAGCGGAGAGTGGCGCGGTACTCAATGATTCCTACGCGCGCGCGAATTACCTGTTCGGGCGGGGCCGTTATGCCGAGACGCTCGCGCTGATCAATCCCCTGATCGCCCAGTCGCCGCGCCAGTCCTGGCTGCAAGCCATGCGCGCGGATATTCTTGAGCGCACTGGCCGCAGGCCCGAGGCGATAGCCGTCTATCGCGCGTTGCTGCACAACGACCCGCGTAGCGTATCGGTCAGGGAGCGTCTCGTACGCGCGCTGATCAATGACCGGCAATTCGGGGAAGCACGTTCCCTGCTGGAAGAAAGCCCGGTGTCGAACCCGCAATTGCAGGCCCTGTTATATGATGAAGAGGCCGCGCAGGCAGCCACGCCGGCGGAGCGCCTGGCGATCCTGCACAAGGCTGATGAAAGCAACGCTTTGTCTCCCTGGTCGCGTTTGCACTATGCACAGGCCCTTCTTGGTGAGGATCGTCGGCGCGATGCCGAGCAGGTGATGGCCCCCTTGCTTGAGGCGGCTTCACCCTCAAACATGGAAGGATTGCAGGCCGCACTGTACTTCGCCGCACAAACGGGAGACGACCGAGCGGTGCAGAGGCTGCGCCCGCTTCTGCCTGACCGTGGCCTCACACCAGAGCTGCGTTCAGTAATGCGCGCCTCGACGTTCAGAGACGATATCCGTAACGCGCCCACTGATCGTGACGCGGCCCGCTTCTACTTTGCGCATCTGCTCGATCAGGGCGATCCGGATGGCACACTCGGTCAGCTTGCATCTCAAGCACTCTATGATCGGGGAGATCAGGGCGGTGCCTCCCAAATTCTGGATATTCAGATCGCTCGCGCCGCTGGTCGGCTGAGCGTTTCGCAGCGCCTCGCCTATGCAAGTGCCTTTCTGCATTTGCACGACCTGGAGCGGGCACGGCGTCTTGCCGCACAGCTCAGGGCGATGCCTCTCGGTACCGATGACCAGACCCGCCTTTCGCAAATCGACACGGGCCTCGCCGTCGCGACCTCAGACCGCCTGAATGAGAGCGGCAACCGCGCGCGCGCCTATGAGGCACTGGCCCCTGCTATCGATCGTGCCAACCCTCCCGTCGCAGCCAATCTCGCTTTGGCTCGGCTTTATAGCTCCGGCGGTCAATACGCTCAGGCCTATCAGATCAATCTGCGTGCCGTACAGCATGATCCAGCCGATCTCGACGCGCGCCTGGCACTTGTCGAGACGACAATCGCCATGCATCGCTACGCCGAGGCCAGTGGCTATATCCAGCAGATGAATGCGATGGCGCCGACTGATCCGAGGAGTTGGTATGCAGCAGCGCAGCTAGATCGGGCGCGCGGCAATATTCGCGCTGCGGTGCGCGAATTGGCCCAGGCACGGTTGCTCCGCATCGAGCAAATCTCGCCCTCTGGCCTCTCGGGCGCGCGACGGGTCAACCCGTTCGCTTCTGAGGATGTCACGCTCGTACGCAACGACTCTGATCCGCTCATCCGGCGCATGGATGGCGATCTCACACAGATCACGGACTCCCTTACCGCCTCGGTAAGTATCACCCCGGGGATCGACAGCCGATCGGGATCAGGTCTGAACGGGTTGAACAACGTCACTACGCGGGTTGCGGGTACGATACCTCTTGGTCATGGCCGTCTTACGCTTTCGGCGACCCCCACTTTCCTCTCAAGCCGATCCTACAACGCCAGTGACGTCAATGGACCCTTGCAGATTGGCATGAACCCGCTGTCGAGCCAGCAGAACGGTCCGCTCAATCAGTCCTCTTCTTTCAATGCGACGGGTGTCGCTCTGGATGCGCAGTTCGGCTGGAACTGGCTGACCGCAGATGTTGGTTCCACGCCGCTCGGGTTTACCACAGCGACGGCCCAGGGTGGTTTGCGTGTCGCGCCGCAGATTGCGCGCAACACAACCCTTACCATAGGAGCAGAACGTCGCGCCGTTCAGGACAGTATTCTCTCCTACGCAGGGTTGCGTGACGCATCCGGAGCAACCTGGGGTGGGGTGACCCGCAATCGCGCTTACGCTCAACTCGCTTACGGAACCAGCAACGCGTCCTTCTACGTGCGTGGGGGTGGTTCGTACCTTGCAGGGAGAAACACGCGCAGCAACACGGGCTATGAAGCTGGGGCAGGGGGACAGGCCAAGATTTGGGAATCAGGCACACAGAACCTCCATCTCGGCATGGATCTGACGTGGTTCGGTTATGCGCGCAACGAGTACCAGTTTTCCTTCGGCAATGGCGGATATTTCTCGCCGCAGAACTTCCTCGCTTTCACCTTCCCGATCACCTATGCCGGATCCTACAAACAGATGGACTGGAATGTTCTGGGCCGCATAGGGTACCAGACCTATCACTCCAGTCACTCCGAAACCTTTCCCAACAATCCGCAGGACCAGGCGCTTCTGGCCAGTATCGCACCGCTCTACGCCTATGAATCAGGTGAGTCGGCAAGTGGTCTGACTGGGGGCATCTACGGCAATATCGATTACCGCCTGACGCCCAATCTCAAGCTCAGCCTCAACGCAGATTATCAGAAGGCCGGACCCTGGAACGAAGTCCGTGCCTTTGTCGCAGCAAAATACAGCTTTCTGGGGACGAAATGATCGCGCCTGATTATTCTCTTTTCATTCATGCTCTCGCCGCCGAACTCGATCTGCAGGCTGGCCCGGAGGAGCGCGATGCGCTCTTGCACAGCGTTGGCAGGCGGATGGCGACCCGGCTGCCGCTGCCAGAGTGCGAGACGGTTGAGGCCTTCGAACTCGAGTGCAATGCGCTTCTGTCGATTGCCCGATGGGGCGTTGTGTCGCTACGACTGCAACAGGGAACGCGCGCCCTCTATATCGAGTTGACGGACTTCCCGACCGTCGGGTCTTTGGGAAATCCCGCTGGCCAGTGGCTGAGCGCGTTCTATGGCGGGGTTCTCGAGGGTTGGCTGGCGCAGCTCGATGAGCACGTCACCTTGCGTCTGGACCGCAGCGTATCCCGGGCGGACCAGATGGTTTTTCTCTTCGATCTTGGGAGCGAAGCGCCTCTGATGCGCTGAACTCTCCATCCTCTCCCCTTTGGCGAGCCACTAAGGGGAGAGCGCAACAAGCCGATGGGACCATGTCCCACTCTACCGCAGGGCGGTAACGTCCAGTGACGTCCGGGTGTGTGTCATTTTCGCTCTGCCATCGATTTGAGGCTCTCAAGAAGGGAACGGCCTGTCGGGCACCAACCCAGACGCTTGTACGTCTTCTCGCTGGAAGCGATCATGTCCTTGGCAATGAACCCATAGAGCCATCCAAAATGATCCCGTGCCTCGCTCTCTGACAGTGAGACGACCGGGAGATCAAGTCTTTCCCCAATCGTTTCAGCGATTGAGCACAGCGTTACGCCTTCTTCGGCCGTTGCGTGATACCGTGCCCCCGCGGTTGGATTTTCCAGGGCGAGGCGGTAAAGACGCGCTGTATCGCCAAGAGCAGCCGCCGACCAACGATTGGTGCCTGAGCCAAGATAGGCCACGCGGCCTGTTCTGCGGGCCAGATCAACAAGGAATGTGACCAATCCTTGACGGTGCGTATCATGAATTTGAGACAGACGGACCAATGAAACGTTGATGCCATCTGCAACGAGGCCTGCCACCACACGCTCAGACACGGCTCGGGGGTTAGGATGATCCAGATTGGACACATCCTCATCTGCAAGCACCCCGGGTGTCTCCTCACCGAATAATGTGGTCGAGGTGACGACGAATGGGCGTTTGGTCCCGCGCAGCACCGATCCGATTGTCAGGATGGCACGGCTGTCCATCGTGCAGTTCTCGACGTAGCGAGAGAAATCATGGTCGAAAGCGGTATGAATAACGCCGTCACAAGAATTGGCGCCCGCTTGAAGCGCGGCTGAATCCTCAATCGTGCCACGATGGATTTCTGCACCTGCGGCAAGCAAACGTTGAGCGCCGGATTCAGAGCGGGTGAGGCCCAGAACCTGATGGCCCGCCGCGATCAATTCGGTAACGAGTCTGGTTCCAATGAAACCATTTGCACCGGTTAAAAAGACTCTCATTATCCATCTCCTGTGATCGTCTCCTCTGCTATCGCCTGACGCGCCTTCCTGTTATAGTAGTGATCGTATCATGGTATAGTGACTGATAGGCTCGCATGCCCGCTTCTCCATCCTTCGGTGCCTATCTCAGGGAAAAGCGGTCAAGGCTCGATCCGGTCGCTTCTGGTTTTCCCGCATCGCGCCGCCGTACCCCGGGTCTTCGCCGGGAAGAGGTCGCACAATGCGCCAATATCAGCGTGACTTGGTATACGTGGCTCGAGCAGGGGCGAGGAGGCGCACCCTCATCAGACGTCCTTGACCGTCTGACCAAGGGCATGAAGCTTACAGAACTAGAGCGGGAGCATCTCTACATGCTGGCGCTCGGCCGATTGCCTGAGATCCGATATCGGCAGGCTGACGCCATTACGCCTAGACTGCAGCGTGTTCTTGACGCGCTCACTTACAGGCCGGCAATCGTGAAGACGCCGCTTTGGGATGTTGTGGCGTGGAACAAGGCGGCCGCTGCGGTGCTGACCGACTACAGCACTTTACCGCCCGATCAACGCAACATCCTCAAGATCGTGTTCGGAACGCCGCGAGTTCGGGCGATGCAGACGGATTGGGATAATCTTGCGCGATCCGTGGTCGCAGCCTTCAGGGCAGATATCGTGCGCGCGGGCGCCTCTACCCTGGTCGATCAGCTGATCGACGAGTTGAGCGCCTGCAGCCCGGAGTTCAGTGCGCTATGGCAACAAAGCGATATCGAGAGTCATGCCGAGGGCACAAAGCGTCTGGTTCATCCGACAGCCGGCCTGATCGAATTGGAGTATTCCGGCTTCGCTGTTGAGGGACGCTCTGATCTGGGCCTGATCATCTACAGTCCGGCAACCCTGTCGGATCACGCGAGGGTAGCGGAACTCGTCGACCACTTCGGGCGCTGAACACGCCTACGATCGGCTTCGCTTTGTTTATCGAAGAAGCAAAGGGCGACCAGGCCGGCTGCTCCCTCCTCTCGTCTGTACGCCGCGGGAAACCGTATACCGGTTCATACAGGTGGCTTGGCGAGAGCTCTCAAGCCAGGACCGCTTTGCGGCGGAGTGAAGCCCTACAAACAATAAATGCCCCTGATGTCGATGCGGAAAATTTTTCAGGCACCTTCTTTGCTTATCGAATCGGTAGATATACTTATTAGTTTATTATTATATTTGTATATATTGACAAATACTGTGTTAACAAAGAGTTAAAGATACACGATTAGTCACTCACAAAGCCTCAGAAATCAGGACATGAATAAATATATCACAAGTGACATATGAATACTACCCACAGTCGCGCAGTACGACATAAATACAAAACGAGACACCTATAACATAGTTTGACATAAATTAGTGGTCTATGACGATATAATTATTTGTTATAACCATTTGTATTATATTACATACTCATCTTGTCTTACTTACAGAAATTTGTATTTCTAAAACATGGTTTGACATAAAAAAATACGTGCATTTTATGAGATAGTATTTCTACAAAACAAATCTCCCGAGTTATGAGATGTAAAATGACATCAAGTTCTGATTCTCGTTACGCAAATGTACTCCTCAATGGCGAGACCTGGGTCGCAAGTAACGTCAACGGAAAGACGGTCTATATCAGCGGCTCTACTGTTGTTGATGGCCCGGTGGTGCTTGCCGCATCAACCACGCTGATCGTTCAGTCTGGCGCTGTCGTTTCCGGCTTGCTGGCAGCGGGAGCGGTTGGCTCTCCGACCATCAGCGTCATGAATGGCGGCCAGTTGATCGACTCAGTGGTCAATACGGGCATGGTCTCGGTTGCGGCTGGAGGACTGACGGCCAATAACGACTTCAATGGCAATACGCTGACCTATGCCAGCGGTGCGAAGTCCGAGAATGACGTCTTCTATGCCACGACAGGCAAGAGCGGCACCGTGACCGTTCAGAACGGCGCTTCGGTTTCGGGAGCCCAGATCACCTCGAACATGACCTTGAGTGCCGCTGCCGGGGCCTCTCTCAGCCAGATCGTCGTGGGGTCGGGAGGGAGTGTGATTTCTGCCGGTGCGCCCGTATCGTCCAGCACGAGCAATGTGACCCTCAACCCTTCCGTGCAGAACCACAACACGATGAATACCGGCGGGTCGATCACGGGTGGGGACTGGATTGCGGTCAATAGTGGCGGCACGACCTATTATCAAAGCGGCACTGCCAAGCTGACCGGGCCCGTGTTTCTGACCAATGCCACGCTGACCATCACGTCCGGCGCCGTGGTCGACGGCATGTTGCAGGCCCAGCTGGGAAACCCGACCATCACCATTCAGAGTGGCGGTGTGCTCACACACTCGACCCTGAATAATGGGTATGTCACCGTCCAGAACGGCGGCGTCATGTCCGGCAATTACGGAAACTCGGCACAGGTCACCGTCTCCTCCGGGGGCAAATCAATCAACGATACGTTCGACACCCAATACGGCGGCCGAGATCAGGTCACGGTACTGAATGGTGGTAGTATCGAGGGTGTTACGGTCAAGAACTCGACCCTTGTTGCCTCGAGCGGGGCGCATGTCGGTAGTTTCACTAATTCGGATTCCGGTGTCGTTCAGATTTTAAATGGGGCCAAGGTCGGAAGCGCCTCTACGATCACGACGAACCAGGCGACCATTGATCAGAAATACAAGCAGGTTTTCCTCAATGGCGAGACCTGGGTCGCAAGTAACGTCAATGGAAAGACGGTCTATATCAGCGGCTCTACTGTTGTTGATGGCCCGGTGGTGCTTGCCGCATCAACCACGCTGATCGTTCAGTCTGGCGCTGTCGTTTCCGGCTTGCTGGCAGCGGGAGCGGTTGGCTCTCCGACCATCAGCGTCATGAATGGCGGCCAGTTGATCGACTCAGTGGTCAATACGGGCATGGTCTCGGTTGCGGCTGGAGGACTGACGGCCAATAACGACTTCAATGGCAATACGCTGACCTATGCCAGCGGTGCGAAGTCCGAGAATGACGTCTTCTATGCCACGACAGGCAAGAGCGGCACCGTGACCGTTCAGAACGGCGCTTCGGTTTCGGGAGCCCAGATCACCTCGAACATGACCTTGAGTGCCGCTGCCGGGGCCTCTCTCAGCCAGATCGTCGTGGGGTCGGGAGGGAGTGTGATTTCTGCCGGTGCGCCCGTATCGTCCAGCACGAGCAATGTGACCCTCAACCCTTCCGTGCAGAACCACAACACGATGAATACCGGCGGGTCGATCACGGGTGGGGACTGGATTGCGGTCAATAGTGGCGGCACGACCTATTATCAAAGCGGCACTGCCAAGCTGACCGGGCCCGTGTTTCTGACCAATGCCACGCTGACCATCACGTCCGGCGCCGTGGTCGACGGCATGTTGCAGGCCCAGCTGGGAAACCCGACCATCACCATTCAGAGTGGCGGTGTGCTCACACACTCGACCCTGAATAATGGGTATGTCACCGTCCAGAACGGCGGCGTCATGTCCGGCAATTACGGAAACTCGGCACAGGTCACCGTCTCCTCCGGGGGCAAATCAATCAACGACACTTTCTACACGACCTATGGAGGCAATGACACAGTCACCGTTCTGAGTGGAGCGACTATCAGCGGGCCGTCTCTTTCCAATACGACACTGGTGGTATCGAGCGGCGCGAGCCTGATCGAGCCCGTCAATATCGGGTCGGGCGGTGCGGCGACGATCTACGGAACAGCAGAAGCCTGCTTCCTGCCGGGAACAATGATCGCCACGCCTATGGGCGAGGTGGCAATCGAGACACTTGCAGTTGGTGACGAGATCATCACTCTCGAACCCGGGACAGGTAATGCCGTCACACAACGCGTGACATGGGTTGGTAAGGGTCGGACAATCACAAATGGGTCCGCCTATGACGATCTTGCAGGATATCCTGTATGCGTTGCCAAGGACGCGATTGCTACGGGCGTACCCCACCGGGACGTTTATCTCACGGCGGAGCATTGTCTCTATGTAGACGGTCATCTCGTGCCAGTACGAACGCTCGTTAATGGGGGCTCGATCTATTACGATACCTCGCGTACAGACTACGAGTATTTCCATCTTGCGACGGAAAAGCATAGCGTCATCCTGGCTGACGGCATGCCGAGCGAAACATATCGGGATACCGGCAATGCCAGAGCCTTTTCACAGCATGGCAAGCTCGCTCGTCTGTCTTATCCTCAGATGAGTTGCTCGTCCCTCAGCCTGTGTACCGACCTGGCATTTCTGGAGACGCTATACAACAGGATCTCATCGCGTTCCGGGAATCAACCGTCGGCGCAACAGGCACGCGTCCTCACGAATGAACGTGACGTGCGTCTCATTACACCTTCCGGGCAGGTAGTGCGCGCCCTGCGGGCAAGTGCGAATCACATTGTCTTCAGGCTGCCTCCGCAGATCCAGAGTGTCCGTATCGCTTCCAATGCCTGCCGCCCATGCGACGCGATCGGACCTTTTCATGATGACCGTCGTCAACTCGGCGTTCTCGTGGGAGCCATCACCCTCTTCGATGCGTCGGACATGCGGTCGCTCGATGCACATCTAGGGGATGAGGCTTCTCGAGGCTGGCATGAGAGTGAAACTGCTGACGCGCGCTGGACCGACGGATATGCCTTGATCGCGCTGCCCGGTTCGACCGGGGATGGGGAGCGCATCCTGAGCATCGAGATCCGCGCAGGCGGTCCATATGTTGCGGAGACAACGACAGCTCTTGCCGTAGCCTGCTAAGACCCTGTGAGTCACGGGAAGCCTGTGTCCTGAGGCACAGTCTTCCCGACCTGTCTTGCCGGGCCACGATCGGAGGAATTTGTCCTGCCGATCACTGCGTCCTAAAATCCGCACGTCGTAGGACGAGCAACAAGCTTTTCATTATCGGGAAGCCACGGTGTATCGTGTCGCAGACAGATGATATACTTCTCCGCTCAGGCGGAGGATCGACCATAGTGGCGTAAAGCGCGCTGGCGAATGCCACGTATCGAGGAGGCATCTCACCTCCGTTGCTGGTGGTGTCGCCTCAGAAAGAAAATGTGAAGCAGAAATCCCAACTGCTGGCGGCGACGCATTGTCTTCGAAAAGCAGGAAACCGATCCTCGTCAGGACGCTTGCGTGGTGCGGTCGGGGGCACCCGACCACGCGTGCAATACGATGCAAGGCGGCTTCGGGTCAGATGAGGTCACGATCTGCTTGGAAACGACGCAGGCGAGCGAGGATAGACCCACCCTTGCTTGTCAAAGAGCTTCGCCAATTCGTCATCGATCCGCGCGGATGTCTGCCGTGCCTCCTGAGCCAAGCCTTGTCGAAGTGTTCCGGGGACACCCAATAGGGGGCCGACCATATGCACTGCCGTTCCTGCGGCACCTGCCGCAGACATAACCCCAATTCCGGCTCCCGGCATGGCACCAGTCGTGCTGTTCGTCCCGAAAGCGAGCAAGGGCTCGTTGGATGCTCGTGGAGCCGAAATCGTGATTCTGGTTCCAAGCACGGCCTTGCCCGCACCATACCCGACAAGAAGTCTCGCCATTGTGCTGCCGCTGCGTACGTCGGTCACGGCACATACGAGCACGAGGTCTGCCTGATCACCGGGACCGACAACGCTCAACCGCCGCGACGCCAATATCTGCGCAAGATCCTGTGCAAGCGCGTGTTCCGCCAAGGCAACATCATGCGCGTGAGTGGTGATCCGTGTCGGCCTGCGGGGCACAGGGCTTTCGTCGATAATCGAGACCGCAACGCTATGAGGCTGAGCAAGTTTGAGTTGTGCCGAACTCATTTCCTCGGCCCGTATATGGGTGCCTGCACAGCCTGATAGCAGGCAAATCAACGGCATGGTGAAGAGGAAGAGAGATGGAGAAACATTGTTGGGAGGTGCGTATTTCATGCGGACCACTATCGCGCCATTGCCAGCGACCCGATAACATTGCGAGGCCATAATTCGTTCGGATTGGGCCAAACGCGATATGGAGGCTTGCTCTGGAAACGCTCGACTATCTACCGATTGGCTGCGCGCTGATCTCCCGGCAGGACCGCGCGCGCAGCGACGAGATCGCGGCTCATCGCCATCCCCATGGCGAGATTTATATCGTCAAGGCGGGTCACCTTGTATCGGCGTCCACAGACGCACGCTGGTTGATCCCGGCAGGACAGGCCTATTGGGTGCCGCCCGCCATGCCTCATGGCGGTGCGCTCTGTGCGGCGGATGGTATCAAGGTCTATATCTCAACCGATCTCTCTCGAGACTTCTGTCCCCCCGTACCGCTTGCTTTCAGCGTCACGCCGCTCCTCTGCGCAATTATGGAACGTTGGGCGGAGGAGGCTTCCTTGGGCTTGCCCGATAGGCCGCTCGATCGCCACAGGCTCGCTCTCGTATCGGATGAGATGACCCGTGCCGTGACGCGACCGCTCATTCTGCCCATGCCTGCTCACGTCATCATGCGCGCTGTGATGTCGGAATGGGCCCGTGAGAGTGAAGAACAACTCTCGCTCGACGCACTTGCGCAGCGCTGCAGGATGTCGAGGAGGAGCTTCACGCGTCGATTCCGTTCGGAAACCGGGATGGCGCCCGGAGCCTGGATGCAGTGCGCCCGCATCCTCAGAGGGTGTGCTCTGATGTCAGAGGGCATATCCATAACCGAGACAGCGTATCGCCTGGGATACGAGAGCCCCTCGAGTTTTTTCAACCTTTGTCGCAAGATGACCGGGCTTAGCCCGAGCGCCCTTTTCAGATCAATCGACCAAGGCGATGCCTGAGGATTTGCATGACCGGCAAGCCAGCGCCGTCGGCGCAGGCAGTAGGAGCTTCCTCGCTCTGTCAAACTGCGTGAACCCATCCAGAATGGCGTGGTGCAGAGAACGGATGAGATAAGAGTCTGAGTCCGACGGTCCGTTCCGTTATGAAGCCGGAAAACGAACTTATATCCCGGCGATGAAAATCGGGCGAGTGTCGTTTGTCGTCTCAATAAAGGTAACATCGTCCTGAGCGCGACGGGGCGTATCGATTGCGAGGAAAACGGTAGAAGCATCGGTAAGTGCCGGAAGGGCATGAACCGCTCTTCTGGGAAAGACGAGAAGCTGGCCCGGAGCGAATGCGGCTTCGGTCATTGGATCATCGATCCAGAACGTTCCGCCGCCCGAGAGCACGTACAGTATCTCGTCACATCCAGTGTGATAATGCGCTGGCACAGCTTGATAGACCTTGAACACTCGGATGCTGCGGATCGGGCTGTCGGTCAGATAGGTGTCCAGCAACATCGTCTCCGATGTTTGCGGGAAGTCGCTGGCGACGGCGTGAAGGTCGAACCGACCGCCGGCGGGGAAATTGGAGCCATTTGTCATGCTGATAGCCTCTCTCTCGAGAAGAGTTGTGAGGGCTGTGGCGATCTGCCTCCGACATACCGCCCCGCCTGTGTCTTTCGCTGTAGCAACAAGCCCGTCAAGATGACGCAGTCCGGTTGTCACCGCTATTTCGGCCCGGGTTGGGCGGGTCTTCAGCTCCGCCCTCCACGCGCTTAAAGGCGCTCTCACCGCTATACCGAAACTCATCGCCACGTCGCCACGAGATGTGGATTTCTGCTGGAAGGGGGCATAGGGCGTGATGGAGACCGCCCTTTGTGCTGACAGGCGCGTATCACTTGGTGCTTGCCATCTTCCTTCCAGATCGGCCGCGCCGTCACTCATGCCCCATCTTCACCACTTGGGAAGCCTTCGAGCACGATTTTGCCCCGGGCGCGGCCGCTTTCGATCAAGGCGTGTGCATGCTGCAGATTTTCCGCATTGATGAGGCCGAAATGCTCGCCCAGCGTTGTGCGCAGGCGCCGTGCATCGATAAGCGATGCGATCTCGTTCAGAATTTTACCCTGATGATCCATATCAGCAGTCGTGAACAACGATCGCGTGAACATAGACTCCCAATGCAGCGAGAGGCTTTTGCGCTTGAGCGCGATGGCGTTGAGCTCAGTCGGATCGTCAATCACCCCGAAATGACCCTGAGGCGCCAGAAGCTCGATGATATCGGCGTAATGTTGGGTTGTCGCTGTTGTGGAGAAGACATAGCCCGGCGCACCGGTTTCCAGCGCCGCTGCCTGCGGAGCAAGCGGCTTGCGGTGATCGATAACATGATGCGCTCCAAGGCCCTGTACCCAATCCTTCGTTTCAGGGCGGGAGGCCGTGGCGATGACGGTAATATCGGTAAGGGCACGCGCGAGCTGGATAGCCATCGAACCGACACCCCCAGCGCCGCCGATGATGAGCAGGGAAGGGTGCGTGCCCGGAACGTCACGACGGATCTCCAGCCGATCGAACAGCATCTCCCAGGCGGTCAGCGCGGTGAGAGGCAGGGCGGCTGCCTGCGCCCAGTCCAGGCTTTGAGGTTTGCGACCAACGATACGCTCATCGACCAGATGCCTTTCGGCATTTGTGCCGGGACGCTGCAGGTCTCCCGCGTAGAAAACCTCGTCGCCAATCGCGAAATCACGCACGAGGGGACCGATTGCCCTGACGATGCCCGCGGCATCCCAGCCGAGAACGCGATATTCGCCCGGGGCCGGTCTGGCACCCGCCCGCATTTTCACGTCGACAGGATTGACCGAAATTGCGCGAATCTCGACCAGGATATCACGCCCGGTCGGGACGGGATCGGGCAGGACGATATCCTGCAATGTCGGCGCCCTCCCGTTCGGATGGGGCGACTGAAAACCAATTGCACGCATGATCTCTGCTCCATGGTTGTATGAAGCAGAGATGAGGTCTTATACTTCTCAAGCGCAAGAACGCACATATACTGTTCATAGTATCGGAAATGATACCGTCATGCCCCGCATCCGCCATAAGCGCCTCGATTGCAGCCCCGGCTGCGCGGTCGAGGCCACGCTCGAATTGATTGATGGAAAATGGAAGGGGGTGATCCTGTTCCATCTTCTGCAGGGTACGCTGCGTTTCAACGCCCTGCGCAAGCTTTTGCCCAACGCAACGCAGCGTATGCTCACAATGCAACTTCGGGAGCTAGAGGAGGACGGGTTCATCCATCGGGAAATTTATCCGCAAGTCCCCCCCAAGGTGGAATACAGCCTCACGGGGCATGGCAGAACGCTCGAGCCCGTGATTCTCGCGCTCAAGAGCTGGGGCGACACTCATACGGGCTTCGGCAAATCGAAAAGAGCCCCGGTGGCTCCCGAACAGATCGAGGCAGTGTCTGAAACGCAGTGATCTCTCGCGAAGAGGAACAGGTTCATGGCATCGGATTTCCCCGCCCTCGTGATCGCGAGGGATGAAACGGGCCGGCAGGAAGTCACGCTGCGCCAGATGCGTGAAAGCGACCTTCCTGCGGGGAACGTGACCGTGCAAGTCGCGTATTCCGCGCTCAATTACAAGGATGCGCTGGCAATCACGGGGCGCGCGCCCGTCATCCGACATTTCCCCATGGTGCCGGGCATTGACTTTGCTGGCACGGTGACGCGCAGTGATGATCCCGCCTTCTCATCGGGTGATCGTGTCGTGCTTAATGGCTGGGGGTTGGGTGAAAAGCACTGGGGCGGATTATCCGGCATGGCGCGCGTGTCAGGCGACTGGCTGGTTCACCTGACCGACACCTTGTCACCCCGTCAGTCAATGATAATCGGCACAGCGGGTTACACCGCCATGTTGTGCGTCATGGCACTTGAGCGCCATGGGATCCTACCCGGCAGCGGGCCTGTCATCGTCTCGGGAGCGTCAGGTGGTGTCGGCAGTATCGCGGTCAGGCTGCTTTCCCGTCTCGGTTATCGGGTCGAGGTTGTGACCGGGCGACCAGAGCATGGCACGTGGCTGCGCTCACTGGGTGCTTCAGAAATTCTTGAACGCACCATGTTCACCCAACCGGGCAAACCTCTCGCGCATGAGCGATGGGCAGGAGCGGTCGACACGGCGGGCGGGCAGATACTTGCCAATATTTGTGCGGGAATGGCAGCGCGCGGGGTCGTGACGGCATGCGGGCTGGCCGCTGGCATGGCATTCCCGGCAACAGTGGCTCCCTTCATTCTCCGTGGCGTTTCCCTGATCGGAATCGACAGCGTGTATTGTCCGCGCGCCCTCAGAGTGGAAGCGTGGCGACGCCTGTCTGAACAGGTCGATCATGCAGTGCTCGAGACCCTGGCACACGAAATCACGCTGCACGATGTCGAAGCGGCCGCGAACGACTTGCTGGAAGGGCGGCACCGGGGCAGGCTGCTGGTCGCGATCAAATGACGCGCAGCTATGGGTCTTGAAGCGAAAACGGGAAGCCAGATATGCCGCGAACCGGATGGATCGCCCGTCTGCCTATGAGGCGTGATAAACGCGACCTGGGCCGCCATTCGATCATGGGGTGCTGCACGCGTTCTGTCTTGATAGGCAACAGAACCAGATGCGGAGCGAGAGCGCACCTGTCAGCGCGCGTATACCTCGTTCCGAAGGCGCTCAGTGACCAAATCCAGAAATACACGCAATCGGTGAGGCATATGGCGACCGGCCGGGTAGATAGCGGAGACCGGGGCGGGCTCGCCATGCCATTGGGATAGCACGCGCACCAGCGTACCATCGCTCAGGTCCTGTGCCACGTCGATGCCGGATTTGAATATCAGTCCCAACCCCATACGCGCCCAGTCATGGGCCACGTCGCCGCTGTCAGTGTAGAGCCTGCCTGAGGGGCGTATCGTCATCCTGCGTCCACTGGGCCCGATCAGTTCCCAGTCCATGATGCTGCCGTAACGCAGCACATCATGCCGCGATAGCACCTCTGGCGACAATGGGGTGCCATATCGGGCGAGATAATCAGGACTGGCGACGATCACGCGGCAGCTATCGGCCAGCTTCCTGATGCGCAAACTTGAGTCAGTTACGGCCCCGATACGGATCACGACATCCAGCGATTCATCGACGAGCCCCGCAATGCGGTCGCTCAGATGAAGATCAATCCTCAGATTCGGCCATTGCGCCATCAGTGCGGCGCAGAGGGGGGCGATCACGCGGCGTCCGAGCGCTGCGGGAGCACCGACCCGCAATAGGCCATGGGGCTCGCGTCGACGCTCCGTGAACTGGGCTTCAATATCGTCCACCCCCGTCAGGATGGTGTGCGCGCGTTCAAGCAGGAAAGCGCCTTCCTCCGTCAGGGAAGACTGGCGGGTAGTGCGTATGAAGAGAGTGACGCCAAGCCGTTTTTCTAGCCCTGCCAAGCGCTTGCTGGCCATGTTGACAGCCAAGCCGAGTTCGCGCGCAGCCCCCGTGATGCTGCCATGGTGCGCGATCCTTGTGAAAAGCCGCAAATCTGACAGGGCGTCGAGCATGGTTATTTCCTGAGGGGAGAATATCATTCTCCTTACCGACGGCTACTCTCCTAACGAAGGCAACGGCAATTTCTCAACCAGAAACGGAGGAGAAACGCATCATGGCCGAGACAGAAGCCCGCAATAAGTATGCCCTATCCCGCCGCAGCCTGATGATGGCGGGCGGCGCAGCAGCAGGAGCGGGGCTGGCCGAGCGCACAGGGCAGGCCCGCGCAGCAATACCGTCGGAACAGAAGGAAGGCGACTTCTGGCCGGATCGAGCGCGGCTCGCCATCAGCCTGTCTCTCATGTTCGAGGGGGGCGGTCAGCCGATCTCGGGCGCCGGCGGGGTCATTCCTGACCCGATCGCACAGCATGTCCCGGATCTGCCAACCAATGCGTTTTTCGCCTACGGACATTACGAGGGCATACCGCGGCTGCTCGAACTGATGGACAGACACGAGATCAAGCTCAGTTCGTTCATGATTGGCGATGCTGTCGAGACCGCACCTGACCTCGCGAGGGAGATCGTCAGGCGTGGCCATGAGGCCGCTGCCCATGGTCGTCGCTGGGAGAACTCCTATCAGCTATCGCCCGATGAGGAGAAACGCTTCATCGCCAGCAGCGTGGAGACGATCCATCGGATTACAGGCCAGCGAGCCGTAGGGTGGAATGCCTACTGGATGCGTAACTCGGTGCATATCCTCGAAAGCCTGCAGGAGCTCGGCTTTCTCTACCATATCGATGAGCCGAGCCATGATGAGCCGTTCATCATTCCGGTGCGGGACCGCGATTTCGTGACAGTCCCCTATACATTCCACATGAACGACATCGTTTCCTTCCCCTTCCAGGGGTGGGATCCGGGGGCTTATGAGCAGGCATTGAAGGACGAGTTCGATCAGCTTTATGACGAGGGCGCAACGCGCCGTCGCATGATGGTGATCAGCCTGCATGACCGGATTTCGGGCCATGCAGGGCGGGTGAGGGCGCTTGATCGTTTCCTCACTTACGCGCGCAGCAAGCCCGGTGTCTGGTTCGCCCGCAAGGACGAGATTGCCCGACACGCCCTCGCCACACGATCAGTCACCCCGGTGCTGCATCGCGGCTCCCCCCTTGTCACCGGCCTGCCAGGAACTTTGGCCTGAAATGACCGCACTTCGAGGAACTATTCCCATGACCTACGACCTAAACGGTAAGCGGATTCTTGTCATCGGTGGCAGTTCGGGCATTGGGCTCGCGGCCGCCCGGTCCGCCCTGATGAAGGGGGCGCTTGTCACGATCGCATCCCGCTCTTTGGAGAAACTCGAACGTGCTCGCGCCGAGCTTGGTGACGCCTGCCGATGCACGGTGCTCGATATAAGAGACTTCGATGCTGTCGCAGCCTTCTTCAACGCATATCCCGAATGGGATCACGTCGTCATTTCGGCAGCGCAGACACCCAGCGGGCCGATAAGGAGCCTGTCGATGCAGGAAGCCCGTCAGGCGGTTGATAGCAAATTCTGGGGGGCTTATCACGTCGCCAAGGCGGCACGGCTCTCGGCTTCGGGCAGCCTGAGCCTGGTGTCAGGGTTCCTGAGCGTTCGCCCCTCCGCATCCTCCGTACTCCAGGGGGCGATCAATGCTGCTCTTGAAGGGTTGGTTCGTGGGTTGGCGCTCGAACTGTCACCCGTCCGCGTGAATGCCGTCTCGCCGGGGCTTATTGATACGCCACTTTGGGCCAAGATGGACGAGGGCAAGCGCGCCGCCATGTTCGCGCGGGCAGGGGAGCACCTTCCGGCAGGTCGGGTGGGCAACGCTGAAGATATCGCGCAGGCGATCCTGTTTGTAATGCGTAACGGCTTCGCCACGGGCTCTACGGTGCGCGTCGATGGTGGCGGAGCGATAGGCTGACTCATGCGTAAAATCCTCTTCGCCCTCACACTGTCGGCGCTTCCTGCCTACGCGCGTGCTGCACCTGTCGGCACTCCGGCAATCATCACAGGGATCGTGCTTCCAGCGCCGCAGCAACCCGAAGACGCGCGGGAAACGCTTGAGGCGGCACGCGCATTTTATGATTTCTGGAATACTGGAGACCGGTCTCTTTTGAGACGGGCTATCGCGCCAGGCTTCGTTGATCATACGCCGCCGCCGGGCCGCGTTGCCGGCCCAGAGGGTCCGGCCCTTGCCGCCCGGGAGTTCCTGAAGGCGATTCCAGATCTTCAGGTGACCGTGACACGGATGGTCTTGTCGGGACCCTATGTCACTGTACACATGCATTTTGACGGTCATTTTACCGGCTCGATGGGGGGGCATCTTGGACGGGGCCAGACGATCCATTTCATCGCAACCGATCTGCTGAGGGTAACCAGGGGACGGATCACGGATAACTGGCATCTGGAGGATAATCTGGCCCTTCAGACAGAGATGGGCCTTATACAGCACGTGCCGTGACCGGATGCCAACTCGTTGGAAGCCTTCCCATGGTTGATGAGAAAAGTCAGGACGCATCTCAAGAGCAACGGGACCAACGCAATCAAGCAAGGCCGTGGCCCGGACCGGCACGTGGGGTCGAGCAGGTCGTTCATTTGGCGTTCGGAGCGCGGCGCCGAACGACGATTGCCCAGCCATCGAGACGTTGGTGACGACAGAGCTCCCCGGAAGGTTATCCGTGAATGCGGTCGCCCGACGCGAGACTTCCGGAAACCCGCGAACCACTTCCCTTTCGATCTTCTGCACGTGTCACTCCCTAAGCCCGGTGTTCGGGACAAGCTTTCTCAGGGGCTGGAACATCGTCTGTGATCAAACGTAATGACCGCGCGTGCGGACGGTGTCAGCATCTGTTGCGCCCTCACAGTTCATCCACACCATCATCGAGAGGCCCCATGGTCCATCCGGAATACGATATAATCGCTGGCGTGATTATACTGGCGCTGGTCAATATCCTCTGGGCAGGCGCTGCAAAGACACGGCAATACGGGACAAAATGGAACACGGGCGCACGCGATGCGGAGATGCCCGCGTTGCAGCCGCTTCCTGCGCGCCTGGCCCGCGCCCAGGCCAATCTCTTCGAGACCCTGCCGCTTTTTGTTGCGGCGATGCTGGGCGCCCTTCTGGCAGGTCATGAAGGCTGGAAGACCATGTGGGGCGGATTTATCTATCTTGGCGCGCGCATTGCCTATCTGCCGCTCTATGCTGCGGGTATTCCGGTCATACGCACGCTCGTTTTCATGTGCTCTCTGATCGGCTTGCTGCTGGTTCTCTGGGCGTTGATGGCAGGCTAAGCGCTCCATCCGGTCATAGCCGCGGAGGACAGGATATCATTCTGCCCGAGGCGCGCCTTGGAGATATCAGGGAGGGAGGCTTCCATATCTCGGATCATTTTCTACACCCCCCTTCAACGAGGGCGGATCGTGCGCTGGATGCTCGAAGAAACGGGACAACCCTAAGAGACCGGAGTGTTGGCGTTCGGGCCGCAAATGAAATCAGCAGACTATCTCGCCACCAATCCCATGGGCGAGGTTCCTGTGCCCGAGCATGGTGAGGCGATTTTTACCGAGGTCGCTGCCTGCCGCGCCTATCTCGCGTCAACATTTCCCGAACGTCGGCTTTCTCCCGCTCCGGGGACTGTTGAGAGCACAGCGTACCATCGATGGATGTTTTTCGTCGCTGGGCCTGCATGTTCCAGACAGTCCCCAAGCACGGGGACGCTCTGGCTATGGCTTGCTTCAATCTGTCAT
Source organism: Asaia sp. VD9 (assembly GCF_037150015.1). Classification (NCBI taxonomy): domain Bacteria; kingdom Pseudomonadati; phylum Pseudomonadota; class Alphaproteobacteria; order Acetobacterales; family Acetobacteraceae; genus Asaia; species Asaia sp. VD9. The sequence continues at coordinate 60,196 of NZ_JBBCQM010000010.1, forward strand.
CGATACGCTTCGCGGCATTCTCAGTGATGGGAGGGACTATATTACAGGGAATTCTTTTAGTGGGGCGGATGATTATCCCGGCTCCCCAATTCAGTGGGGCGCGAAATTCGGCTGCATGACGCTAGCATCCGAAAATGGGGAATATCTTCATCGGCTGACATCGCGCACTGCGGCCATACGCGCTCGCGCCCTTGATGAGGCGCTCCTCTCGTCGCAGGATTGAGCGATTTCTGCCGCACGCGTGGAGCTGCCCCCAACAGGGAGGAACTCGCGGGCCCGCCTTCCTTGAGCCGGCACCCTGGTTGCGGCGTTGACGGCGCAAGGCGGGCCTCGATACCGAAAGCGTGCCTGACCTCCTAGGGTTGGCCTGTTCAGGTAGCGCGACTTGCGCGGGCAGGCTTTGCGTCACCTTCGATACCTAGGGCATGAAATGCGTCTGACGGCTCCCTGCTTCCCGCTTAGATTCCATTTGCCGAGAGCTGCAACGCGGCGGGCAGAAAAGCTTGTTCCGGGGCAGGTTGAACCGTGGTCGGTTCGCAGAACATGAATAACGCGTTGATGCGAGGATTGCCCAGTGCGATGCCCAGTGCGATGCCCCTGTCACATGCCTCATATGCTTAGTGGCGCAATGCCTCTCTGAAGTGACGCTTGCTCCGCCAAACGCGCCCTGCCGACATACTCGCGAGTTCTCACACACCGCACTTGCGAATCAGAACGCAGACTCATATTGTCCGCGTTATGGCACTTTATGGCGCAAGCACCGAATACGTTCTTCACAGCCTGATCTGGCTCGTTGAACACACTGAACCTGTCAGCAGCCTTGATCTTGCTGATCTTCAGAAGATACCGGGGGCCTTCATGGCAAAGCTGCTTCCCAAGCTTGAAAAGGCGGGCATCTTGCACGCCTCTGAAGGGCTGAGGGGCGGATATACGCTGGCCAGGCCTGCGCAGGAGATCAGTATTCTCTCGGTCGTGGATGCAATCGAGGGAAGGAAAAGCCTTTTCAACTGTAGGGAAATCCGGGCGCGCTGTGCCCTGTTTTCCGATGCCGCACCGACATGGGCTACTCATGGAGTTTGTGGAATTCATGCGGCCATGCTTCGTGCCGAGCACGCCATGAGGCAGGAGCTTGCAGAAACGACTTTGGCTGATCTGGCCGGCTTGGTTCGGGAAAAAGCTCCGCCGAAATTCCGGGCGGACGCCGAATCATGGTTCGGGACACGCGTGAAAACGCGCAAGGACGGAGCGGTCCGCAAGAAAAAGAGCGCCAAACGATAACCAGAGCGAGGACGATACAAATGATGAAGCTACTGGGCGCCGCCACGGCGCTGTTACTCGTCAGTACGAATTACGCACGAGCCGAAACGGCGGTGACGCCGCTGCTGACACATGAACTCCAAGGGGTCCCGGGCAAGGAGGGCGCTATGCTCGTAGTGGACTATCCGCCGGGCGGAAGCGACCCAATTCATCGTCACAACGCCTCAGTGTTCGTCTATGTGCTCGAGGGCTCCGTGGTCATGCAGGTCAAGGGCCAGAAAGCGGTGACCCTGAATAAAGGGCAAACCTTCTTCGAAGGTCCACAAGATGTGCACCTTGTCGGGCGCAATGCCAGCAAGTCCGAACCGGCAAAGTTTCTGGCCTTTTTCGTAAAAGACCAAGCCTCTCCTTTCGTCATGCCTGCCAAGCCGTGAGAGGATGAGTCGATGCGTATATTTGTTGCGGGCGCGAGCGGCGCCCTTGATCGAGACAGTCTGTTTTCGGCGATCGATCGCGTAAGGCCGGACGTCGTGATCGATCAGCTTACCTCGCTACCCGCTGACCCCGCGGATTTGCCCGCACGGTTGCCGTTCGATCGACAGCTTCGCCTGGAAGGAGGTGCTAATCTCCTGGCAGCGGCAGAGGCATTCGGCGTCCAGCGCTATCTTCAGCAATCTTCCGGTTTCTATCTGGATGGGGAGGGAGGCCTCGCGACCGAGCACTCACGCTTGCGGATCGAGGCGCCCGGACATATCGGACAAAGCGCCAGGATGTACGCCGAGCTTGAAGCCAGGGTGTTGTCCTCTGCTGTCGTGGCTGGCTCAGCGTTACGCTACGGCTTCTTTTACGGCCCGGGAACCTGGTATTGGAGGGATGGTCCGCTCAGTGACTGTGTCCGATCGGGCAACAACCCGATCTGTGGCGATGGGACTGCGGTTTTCTCCTTTATCCATGTGGAGGACGCGGCAGACGCCACATTGGCCGCGCTGTCAGCCCCGACGGGCATTTACAATATCGTGGACGACCAACCTGTCGAAGCGGCAGCATTCATTCGGGATTTCGCGCGCTGGCTCGACGCTCCTGTTCCCGAACGACTTGATACCACAACGGCTCAGATGCGCTTTGGGGCCGAGGCCCTTTATTATCATAATTGTTTGTCCGGGGCCGCAAATTCCAAGGCGCGCAACTCTCTCGCCCTGAAGGCCCGATCTTGCCCGTGGTCAAGTTGCGGCTGATCGCGTGCAGATCGAGAAGCGTGTGAGGTTGACGCTCCCCATATCGCGCTTCTGATCGCGAGCAACGCTTGGCATCTCGTGCGGGATGTCCGGACGAGCAAGAGGGCTTGAGCGAATGGAATCCTCGCGTTGCAAGAGTGTGATCGCCCCGCATAGCGATGTTTACCTCATTGTTCATCCCTTCCAGACCCGTTGGTAAGGGGGCGTCTCCTCCTGGTTGACGAGGCCCAGGACAGGAATACTTCAGTGGCCACCCACTTTAAACGATGCTCCGAAAGACCACGAGATACCGTGACGGCCTCCGGAGGCTGACATCGGTGCCGCGCCTGTTTGCCCTCCCCCGAGTGGCTCAGAATCAGAGTTTATGGATGACCCTTTGCGGGAGCCGCCAGAATCTCGGTTTGTCTCGTCTCTCAGGAAGCGGGCAAAGATTCGGATCGCAATCGGCTCATCCTTCGGGGGATCTGGCGGATCAATAAGATGGGCTTTCTATCTAGTTAATTTTGACATTAATGATATCGTCACAAAGTATCAAATTCCGATAATACCGTTAATGATCAATCAGTTTTGATAGCGACGTCCATTTTAATACTGAATTTATAATGGAAAAGGCGTAAGGCGCCTCGCAACAGGAATGTTGCAGGTGTATCTACTATGAAACGCAGTATTGCGCGTCTTTTTCTCCTTTCCGCTATCTCCAGCACACTTATCACGGTTCCAAGTTTTGCCGCCACGGAAAAGGCGCCGGCCGCAAACACGCCGGCTGCGTCTCCTGCGACTGTCTCTGGATCGGTGGGTAACTGGACGTATCGTTGTATCTATCCCGCCGGTTCTATGAATGCGGCGCCGAATATTTGCACGGTTGAACAGCGCCTGTTCAAGCAGGAGCCCGATAAGAAAGACGTGCCAATCGGCGGGATCATTCTGGCGAAAGCAACGCCGGATGCCATCAAGATGCCGATTTCCAGCCGGCCATGGCGTCTGACACTCATGACGCCTTTGGGTTTGTCGCTGGTCACCCCCGCTCGGCTGGTGACAGACACCAGCGCTCCCCTGACGCTTGCCTGGCAGAGCTGCATCCCGACGGGCTGCCTTTCCGTGCTCGAGCTGACCGATCTGCAGGCCCGCGCCCTGCGACATGGCAAGCAGGGACACATGCAGATCAACAAACTCCTCGACGGCGTGCTGACGATCAATTTTGCGCTTGATGGCCTCGACAATGCGATGGCCGCCACCGAGCAACTGATGGCTCGGCCTTCATCGCACTGACGTCATTTTCCAGCGTATCTAAATCAGGCCTGTTTTCATGTTTGCGTCGCGCGTTACCCGCTTTGCCCTGACGGGTGGTCTGTCTCTCTTCTGCTGTGTCACGGCACAAGCTCAGGTGCCCATGCGGACCAACCCACCGGCTGTGATGCCAGCCGGCCCCGGTTCATCACAGGACCAGTTCCAGCGTTTCAGGCAGCGCCAGCTTCAGCTCGACATGTTGCCTCCACCCGATAGCGATACGCACTTCAACAATCCCGCTCCCATGAAGGGCGGGAATAGCTGTGTCCGTGTATGGGCGGTGTCCATCGAGGATGCTCCCCATCTCGGCGATGCGGCAAAACGCGGTGTCGAGCAGCGTTACACCGGGCGCTGTCTCGGTGTCAGCGACTTCAATCATGCGCTGGACGATATCAACCGGGCCTATGTGCAGCAGGGCAATGTAACGTCACGAGCGTATTTGCCAGAGCAATCCCTGCAGTCTGGACACCTGCGCATTGTCGTGATCGAGGGCACGCTCTCGTCAATCCGTTTCGCCGGTATCTCTGCGCGACATCACGAACTCATGGGATTCCCTGGTCTGCGAGATCATCTGCTGAACCTGCGCGACCTCGAGCAGGGGCTGGACCAGATGAACCGTATGCCCAATTGGTCGGCGAAAATGCAGATCGTGCCTGGTGACAAGCCCGGTAGTTCGTCAGTCGTGGTGCAACAGATGAACCCTGGCGTCGTGCACGGGCAGATATGGGCAGATAATAACGGACAGTACCAGACGGGGCATGAAACGGGCCATGCGCTGCTGACGGCTCAGGACGCGCTCGGTCTGCTGGATATGTGGTCGGTTGAGTATGACCACTCCTTGGTGGGATCTGCCGGACACCGTGGCACCCAGTATTTTTCGGCCGATGGCTCGGTTCCCTACGGAAAATGGTCTGTCTTCAGCGGATTCTGGATGTCTGATGATGTCTATCATCTGAAGACTCTGGGCGAGGACTACCGGCTGGGCGGTCGCCGGCGGGATTTCCGCTTTGGCGTCTCACGCGTTGTCGCGCGCAACAGTATCGGGGTGACCACCCTACAGGCACTTTATGAACTGAAATCATTCAACTCAACCCTCGATCATGTCCGGCTGAAAACGCAGAGCGCGCGCCAGGCGTCCGTTGTCACGCAAGCCAGTGAATCACTCAAAGCCCTGGGCGGGCTTTGGTACCTAACGCTCGGTGTGCGCTTCGGGACAGATGGCGCAGGGACCCGAACAAGTTTTGCGCATCCGATCGAGAGCGAGCCCCATACGAGATACGTCAAGCCCGCCCTCGATATCGATGGTTACGAGCCTCTGCCACTCGGATTGTCGTGGCATGTGTCGTTCCACGGTGAATTCAGTTCGCGCAACCAGTTTGCGACCGAACAACTGCAGCTTGGCGGCCCCTACACCGTGCGCGGTTTCCTGAGTCAGATGCTCGTGGGCAATAAGGGCTTTTATGTGCGTGACGATATCTCGTACCGCCTCGCCCCCCTCGATCTTCACGAGCGCTGTGGGATGTATCGGACTCTTTGTCGCCTGTTCGTCGACGGCACTGAATTCTACGGGATCATCGATGGCGGGTTCGTCAAGCTCGGATATCGCGCAGACAACTTGCCGCCAGCGCTACGGGGGGGATCTATTGCCGGGGCGGGCTTTGGACTGCGCAAAGTATCCGGGCCCGTGTTCTGGGGGGCCTCTGCGACACATGCGATTGCCCATGGCCCGCTCCCTGACGAGGGCTGGATTGCCGCATTTCAGGCCGGAGTGCGCTTCTGATGAACGACCACCCCATGAGATATCTTCGCAAGATCCTTGCTGTCTTTCTCTCAGCGGACCTCGCACTGTTACCGGCCATAGCGAGTGCCCAACAGGCCGCGCCGTCGATTGTCATTGATAATCATTCAATGCCTGGTGCTCCGGCGCCCAATCTGGACCGAACATCCAACGGTGTTCAACAACTCAATATTGCGACACCCAATGGGGCAGGTCTGTCGCATAACATGTTCACGGAATACGGAGTCGAACAGAAGGGCCTAATCCTCAATAACGCGACCAAGGCGACCCAGACTCAGCTGGGGGGGTATGTTTACGGCAATGCCAATCTCAATGGGACGGGCGCAAAAGTCATCCTCAATGAGGTAACCGGTCCGCACGCTAGTCAGATGCTGGGCGCTACCGAGGTTGCGGGCCAGAGCGCCAATGTTGTGGTGGCCAATCCAAACGGCATCACGTGTAACGGGTGCGGTTTCATCAACACGAGCCGGGTGACGCTCGCCACAGGTCATTCCGAAATCGATACAACAGGCAAGCTTTCTGCTCTCAGGGTGCAGGATGGCTATGTCGCGTTCGAAGGACAGGGGGGCAATTTCACGGCGGTTCCCGTTCTCGATATCCTGAGTCGACGTGTCACATTCAATGCTCCGGTCAATGCCCAGAATGCACGCCTCGTCGTTGGGCAGAACAGGGTCGATTATGAAACCGGACAGGTACAGGCGCTGAATCGGGATGGCAGCGCTGCCCCCGCCTTTGCGATCGACAGCTCGGCATTGGGCGGTCTCTATGCCGGGCAGATCTCAATGCTCGTCAATGAGGCCGGAGCGGGTGTTCGTGTCAACGGGACTATGGCCGCCAATGCTGGTGACATGACACTGACGGCTGACGGGCAATTGGTCCTGAACGGGACGCTGAGCGCGACTGGCCGGATCGAGATTGTGGGGCAGGACACGCAGCAGGCGGGATCCATACAGTCAGGAGCCTCAACGCAGCTCACATCCTCGGGGACGCTCACTCAATCCGGGCAGATTCAGGCCGGACAAGAAGTCGCTCTCTCTGCCGGAAGCGTGCATAACACGGGTTCCCTCAAATCTGCGGGCAATGGCGGTATCCACATTGCCGCGCGTAACGACGCGCGCAACAGTGGCACGATCGCTGCGAGTAACGGCGGGCTCGCCGCATCCGGGCAATCCCTCGTCAATGAGGCTGGCGGCGTTTTCGCTGCGGAGGGACCAGTCACCCTGCAAAGTGCAGGTGATATGGCTAATAACGGACAAATCGCCTCGCAGAATGGTTTGATCACGCTCAGGGCAGGCGGAAGACTGACTCAAAGCGGTGGTGAAGTCGCCGCGCAGGGAGGTGCCCTCTCGATCGGGGCCAATACGATCGGCAATGATGCTACGGTGCGTATAACTGCCCGTGACGCCATGCGGATCACGGCGACGCAGCTCGATAATGCTGGAACCATTATTGCCGGACAGGATTTGTCTTTCGACAATGGCCCAGCTCTTGTCAACTCCGGCACTATTCAGGCCAGTAGCCTCTCGGGTGCGGCTCTGCAGTCTCTGACGAATACGGGCACCATTCAGGCAGAATCCGGCGCCTTGTCCCTCTTGGTGCAGTCGACGCTGCGCAATAGCGGCACGCTTTATGCAGCTTCAGGAGCGAGCATCGGGACATCCGGCGCGCTCGACAATTCCGATGGCCAGATAGGCGCAGGAACGGGCGCGCTTTCCATCAACGCAGGGTCTATCGCGAATAACCGGGGTAACATCATCGCGTCATCGGGTGCCCTTTTGCTCACCGCGGCGGGTAATATCGACAATAGCGCGGGCACGGTCTCGTCCACTGGCGCCGCGCTGTCTCTGGCAGGGCAGGCTCTGACCAATACCGGGGGAGGAGTGATTTATGCCTTTGGCCCCCTTAAAGCCGAGTTGACACAGTATTCCGCGACGCAGGGAGCCTCCCTGGCATCGGATGCGACGCTGGAATTGATGGCATCAGGTGCTGTGCAGAATGACGGCCAGATCCTGTCGGTGCAGGGCATGACGCTTGGTGCACAGGGGGGAATGGTCAATGATACCCATGGGCAGATTGTCGCAACTACTGGCGGCCTGTCCGTCACGGCACAGGGCACCGGCCTGACGAATAACGGACAGCTCGGTACCCTGACTAACGGCGCTGTCACCCTCGCGGGGCAGAGCTATGCCGGGTCTGGTCTCGTACAGTCTGTCGATAGCCTGAGCTTGAATCTCGACCGATCGGCATCGGTGGATGGGTCACTGCTGGCAGGCAAGGGTGATCTGTCGCTGACTGCTGGGACTCTGTCCTCAACCGGTCAGATCGGCGCCCAGACCGGCTCGTTGATTGTGTCCGTTCAGGACAGGATACGTAACAGCGGCACGCTCTATGGCGCAACAGGGACGACGATCAGGGCGGGTGGCGCGCTTGATAATAGCGACGGCCAGATCGGCGCGGAGAGTGGTGCGGTGTCCGTCGTGGCAGGTTCTGTTGCCAATAACCGGGGCAGGGTCATTGCCACATCAGATGCACTGGGTCTGACGGCATCGGGCGACATCGACAATACTGATGGGACGATCTCAGCCAAGAATGGCCCCCTGTCACTCACAGGGCAGGCTCTGACAAATAGCGGGGCGGGCGTTATCTACGCTTCAGGTCCCCTGAACGCCGAACTGGCGCAGTATCAATCCGCGCAAGATGCCTCCCTGGCTTCGGATTCCGGACTCTCGCTGAAGGCATCCGGAAGCATACAAAACCAGGGTTTGGTGCAATCGTCAGATGCCATGACACTCGAGGCCGGAACTGGGCTCGATAACGGCTCTCACGGGCGCATCATCGCATCCAACGGCGATCTCGATCTTGTCGCCCATGGGGCGGGCCTGAATAATGACGGCCAGATCGGCACACTGAATGCGGGGGTGGTGCACGTTCGCTCGTCGGCTCTGACCGGAGCAGGTCTGATTCAGTCTGCTGACGGGCTGGATATCGACGCGGTCGGTAGTGTCGCGATGACAGGCTCGCTTCTGGCAGGTCGAGGAGATCTGACTCTCTCTTTCGATGATTTTTCGTCTTCAGGAGAGATCGGCGCGCAAGACGGAGTGCTCACCCTCTCATCACGCAACACCCTGCGGAACAGCGGCACACTTTACGGTGCGAGCGGCACGATCCTCCGGGTGGGAGGGATGCTTGATAACAGCGGTGGTCAGATCGGCAACGGCACAGGCTCTCTGACAATCACTTCAGCAGCGCTCCTCAACGTCCAGGGGAAAATCATCGCTCCGAACGGGGGCGTCTCGCTGATCTCCGGAGATGTCGATAACCGGGCTGGCACGATACAGGGGCAGGAGAGGGTCGCGGCCACCATAAGCGCGCTGGATAACCGCGACGGTGGGACTGTGCTCTCTCTGGGATCAGATCTGGATATTGCCAACGGGAGCAGCGCGCTCGTTAACGTGCTCAACCAGGGGGGCACGATCGGAGCAACTGGTTCACTCACGCTCGCGGCCCAGCGCTACGAGTCGGATTCCGGAAGCTCCCTTCTCGGCAATGACGGTGTGGCGCTCACCGTATCTGGCGCTCTCGATAACTTGGGCCTCATTTCCAGCGGAACCGCTCTTACCCTGACCGTCGCGCGGCTGAACAATGCCGCCAGAGGGCTGATTGCCGCCAAAGATGGCGATCTGACGCTCAGAACGACCGCGCAAACCGCAGACGCGCTGTCCAATAGCGGGATCATCCAGAGTTCGGCTGCCGGAAAAACACTCAGGATTGTCACGGCAGGCCTGTTCAATGCCGGAAGTGTTCTGGGCAATGGAGACGTTTCCGTCTCGGCCAGCGATACGCTTGTGAATTCGGGCAAGCTCAGTGCTCTGGGGGGCAGTCTAGGCCTTGCTGCGTCATCGCTGCAAAACAGCGGGACCATGGCAGCATCGTCCCTTCTGTCGCTGCAGTTCGCGACTTCGGCGGATAATTCGGGCACGTTATACGGTACTCAAGGCGTCACCCTGACGGCAGACGGGCTCGAAAACCATGACGCGGGGCAGATCGGTGCAGATACGGGAACTGTGTCGATTACAACAGGCACATTTACCAATACGGGTGGAACAATCCTCTCGACGCGCAGGGATCTCTCGATACAAACGGATAGCCTCATCAATGAGGGCGGTATCCTGCAGGGCCAGACGGGCCAGAGCATTGAAACTGCCCGCTTGATCAATCGGGCAGGCGGGCAGATCCTGACCCGCGACGGCGTACTCGATATTGCTGGCCGACAGGGCGTGCCAAGCACAGCGATCGTGAATGACGCCTCCACCCTGCAGGCATCCTCATCGCTGTCGATCAAAGCAAATTCCCTGACAAACGGCAATGGCACGATCCTGACCACCGCAGGCGCGATGGATATCGCGCTCTCACGTGATGGCGCGCTCGATAACACGGGCGGGATCATTCAGAGTGCCGGAAATCTGAGCCTTGGCGCGGGCGCCTATACCGGTTCCATCGCCTCGATGCTGACTTCCAGCGGCGATATGGGGCTGCTCCTGAGTGGTGACGTCGTCAATGCGGGTCATATCGATGCCGGTGGGAACCTCACTCTAACTGCCCAGAGTATCACCAATCTGACCGGTCAAAGCGCTGACTCGCCTGCTGTCATCTCTGCAAAAGGCCAGACTCTCGCGCTTACGGCCCAGACCGTCACCAATGCGGGCGCCATTCAGGCCTCGGGCGATCTCGGCACCCTGCAGCTTGAGGCAAGCAGCCTGCAGAATAGTGGCACAATTGCCGCGCAGCGCGATATCGGCACGTCGATAACGGGAAGTTTGGGCAACACAGGCACGTTTGTCTCGCGTCAGGGCGCGCTGACACTCAACGCACAAGATGTCGCGAATTCAGGCTTTCTCGGAAGTGCTGCCAAGACCCAGCTTATCGTCGGGGACAGTGCGACGAATACGGGCGTGGTTTACGCTGACGCAGGCGTCGTGGCGCGCATGGCTGGTCAGTTTGATAACACTGGCGGGCAGATCGGAACAGCGAACGGTGATATCGCGCTTGATGCCGCACAATTCTCCAATGAGTCGGGGCGGATCATTGCCCAGGGTGGCGCGCTCACCCTGACCGGTGCCGTCATAGACAACAGGAGCGGTGTTCTTCAGGCAGACGGCTCTGTGGCGCTCGTCGCGGCACAGCTCGATAATACGCTCGGGCTTGCTCTGTCGAAGTCGGCAGGTGTCTCTGTCGGAACTGATAATGCGCCTGGTCTCGTAACCAACACACAGGGGATTATCCAGGGGAACGGCCCAATCTCCATCGGCTTTGCCGACCTCGCCAATGACAATGGCCAGATACTGGCTCAAGCCGGTGCTCTCACGCTGCACGGGATGGGCACCGGCAGTGTCACGAACACGAACGGGGCCATCCAGGCAACGGGCGCGCTCACCCTGACCACTGGTTCCTATCAGGGCGGAGAAGGCAGTCAGGTCACCAGCGGTCAAGCCATGGGACTGACAGTTTCAAACGGCTTTTCAAGCGCGGGCAAGATCGCCTCGGTTGGCGACATGGTGCTGCGTGCGGGGAGCCTCAGCAATAATCAGAGCGGCATCATTGCCAGCACTCAGGGTAATCTTGCGCTCACAAGCGAGGGCGCCCTGACAAATCAGGGCCTGATCCAGACCGAGTCCTCGGGGGGGCTTCTCTCCATCCATGCCGGCTCGCTGGAAAATGCCGCCCAAGCGGGGATCGTTGCCAATGGCAACGCCGCGCTCACCCTGCAAGGCGGGCTTGATAACGCTGGCGAGGTGACAGCGCACGGCGACCAGATGACGCTGAACGCTCTGCACCTGTCCAACAGTAATCTGATGCTCTCAGGCGGGTCTCTTTCGCTCGCCCTGCCAGGAGATCTGACCAATAGCGGCCTGATCTACGGTCTGGCGGATGTCACAGTGACTACTGCCAATGCCGATAATCATGCCGGGCAAATTGGCTCTGGTCAGGGCCTATTGTCGCTAACAGCCTCTGCCCTGCGCAATGATCAAGGCGGACGCATTATTGGCACTGACGGGTCGGTGCGTATCTCGGCCGGAACCGTCGCGAATGATAATGGCCTGGTGCAGGCGGGACACGACATCACGCTTCAGACCGGCCGTTTGTCGAACGATGCGGGTCAGGTTCTTGCCGTGGGCGGCTCGCTATCCGTGGCCAGAGATGCGGCAGGCCATGCGCTTGACGACCTCCTCAACAATGGGGGGCGTCTGCAGGCAGGGTTGGATCTTTCCGTTGCCGCACAGCAGGTCGAGAGCGCTCAGGGCACGATCCTGACGCAAGAGGGCGACCTCGTCCTCACGGCCGGGCAGGGCGCGCGCATGCGACAGTTTGATCTCACTGGCGGAACGCTTCAGGCGGGGCGCGATCTGACGCTCTATACCAGTGCAATTGCGGGAGCCAGCACGGTTCAGGCCACGCGTAATCTGGCCTTTTCGACGGCGCAGGATGTCGGGGGATTCTTGTTTTCTGCCGGGGGTGACGCGCGCCTTGCTCTGGATTCCGGCTGGCATATCGCTGCCGGGGCGGGTGTCATTGCCGGTGGCGGGCTCACAGCCACAGCCCCGGAAATCGAGAATAACGGGGCTCTTATTGCGGGGGGCATGCTGTCTCTCTCGACGCCGGGCAGCGTGACCAACACCGGGCTGATCAGCGGCACTCAAGGCGTGCAGATTGCGCTGGACGGGAATCTGCTCAACCGCCAGGGCGCGATCCTGTCCGACGCAGGGGACCTGACGATTGGGGGCAGATCCGGTCAGTTGGCCGGGGATGTCACGAACAGCTCCGGTCAGATCCTGACCGGGAGTGCCCAGGGCGATGTCGTTATCAGCGCGCGCTCCCTCACCAATGATATCATTGGCGGTGTTACCTATCAGCAGGGACAGGTCGTTTACAGCCAGACCTATGATCAGGCTCTGGCCAATCCGCCGACGCCCTCGAATATCGGCAATACCGGCCAGTATTACTGGGGCCAGAAGATTCTGGCTGTGCAGACCCCCGCTGGCCTGCTGACAGCAGATGGAAAACCCGGTTCAGGCTACGTGCTTGTCGCGCTTTATGGCGGCAAGGACGCCTCCAAGGTCGTAGTGACAGGGGTGGGGTCACTCGCCACCGCGTCCAACGCGCCGTCTGTCATCTCGGCCGGGCACGATCTGGTGGTGACGACCAGCGGTGCGATCACCAACGATGCCAGCCATCTGGCAGCAGGCAACGACATGACGCTCAAGGGCGGCTCGTTGAACAATGTCGGTTACGATACCAGCGTCACCTATACGCTGACCTGCTATAACGGAAATTCCTGCCGTTGGTACATGCCCCCTGAAGACGCTGCCAATCCCTGGTTTCCCGGTGGGTGGCAGATCGGATCCGGCGGTGGCTGGCCCTGGCCGAGCCAGATCTGGGGGAGCAGCCGTTCGAACGGGCTGTCTGGCACGATCGTGGCCGCCAATAGTCTGATCGGTGATTTCGCCGGGGAGATCAATAACAGTACCATCATCCAGCACGCGACATCCGAGCAGCTTGCCGCAGCATCGCACTACCAGGGCAATATGCCGGGCGATGTGACGGCGCCTGGCATGAATGGTCAGGCGGTAGGCGGTGGTGCCCTGACTCTGCCCGGTACGGATCGTCCGACAGGGAATATCGATCTGGGCATGTCCGGCGGGGTTGGCGCCCAGAGCGGTGTTTCGGGCAGCGGTCTCACTGGCGGGTTCGTAACGGGTGCCGGGCAGCAGGCTGCGGCACAGGCAGGACACGAAGGCCTTGGGGCGTTCGATGCGGGCGCATTCGCCCAAGGCGGAAACGGGATGCCGAATGGTGGCACACTCACTCCTGGTGGCCTGCAGCCGGGCCAGGAGGGGGGTGGGCTTTCCGGTCATCGGCCCGCCTCAGGTGGGTCGGGCCCGTCACTGGCGGGCGGGGGCGTTCTACCGCAGGAAGGCGTCCAGACGGCAGCGGATGCAGCGCAGAATTTGCGGCTTCCCGGCTTTCTGAACAGCGCCGATCCGTCGGTCATGCAGGTGATTACCTCCATTCCGGCGGGCACTGCGCTCTATGTGCCTAACCCGTCGCCCCAGGCGCATTATCTGGTCGAGACGAACCCGGCCTATACCAGCCTGACGGCGTTTCACGGCTCGCAATATCTTGTGGATCGTCTGGGCAAGTCACCGTCGGATTACACGTTCCTGGGTGACTCCTATTTCGACCAGCAATATGTGCAGCAGCAGATTGTTTCGGCGACGGGCCAGACCTTCCTTGGCGGGACATTCGTCAATGCGTCGTCGCAGATGCAGCAACTGGTCACGAATGCCGGTGATCAGGCGCAGCGCCTTGGTCTGACCTTCGGTCAGGCGCTGAGTGATGAGCAAAAGGCGTCTCTGACCCAGAACATCGTCTGGTATGTGCCGGTGCAGGTGAATGGTGCGACGGTACTGGCGCCGAAGCTCTATCTGGCCCCGGGCAATGTGGCACTGAGCGGTGGCACGATTGCGGCGAAAGACGTGTCGCTTGCGGGCTCGAGCGTCACGAATAGCGGGACGATTTCGGGCAGCAACAGCCTGAGCATTCTGGCGCGTAACGGCGACATCACCAATACGGGCACGCTGGCTGGCGGCTCGGTGAGCCTGGTGGCGCAGAACGGCTCGATCATCAACAGCGCGACACTGAACGATTATCTGGTCAATGGCGGCAATCAGGGCCAGCTTGGCTCGGTCGGCACGATCACGGCGAGTGGTGCGGCGTCACTCTCGGCCAGCAATGACATCACCTTCAATGGCGGTCGCCTGAGTTCGGGTGGCGATCTGTCGATGCTGGCGGGCAACAGCCTGACGCTTGGGGCTGCGACGGTGCGTCAGGCCACGGCGGTGAAGGGCGCCAATGTCAGCAGCGCGTTCAGCCAGACGCAGAATTATACGTCTTCCATCAGTGCGGGCGGCAATGCGGTTCTGGCGGCCCTTGGGGGCGATCTGAAATCGGCGGGTGCGACGATCGACAGCACGGGCAATATGGTGCTGTCTGCGGCGAAATCGCTCGATCTCGGGTCTGTCACCGACAGCACGAGCCATGACATTTCCGGCAGCAAGTCGGGCTTCCTGACGCATAGCCGCTTTACCGACACGGGGAGCCTGTCGATCGAGCGCGGCTCGAACGTGACGTCTGGCGGCACGCTGACGGGTCTGTCGGGCGGGGATATGAGCCTCAAGGGTCTGATCGGCGCGCAGGGCGATGTCACGCTCTCGGCGGGCGGCACTCTGACGCTCGAGGCCACGAAGACGCAGAGCGAGGCGAGTGCGTCGCATCACGTGGCAGGGATCTCGCTGAGCAGCCAGGGCGCGCAGGGGACGCTGGGCTATGGCATGCGCGACGACAGATCATCGTCTTCGAGCACGGTCTGGACCCCGTCGGTACTGGCCTCGCTGGGCGGCAGTGTTGCGCTCAATGCGGGCAAGGCGCTCACGATCGATGGTTCAGCCCTGTCCGCTGCGAACGACCTGACGCTCTCGGGCTCGTCCGTCTCGTTGCTGGCCAAGGAGAACAGCCAGACCCAGAGCATGGCGCATAAGGAGAAAAGCATTGGCGCCAGTATCGGATTGTCTCCAACATCCATTGTCGGGCAGGTGGTCAATACGGGGCTTGCTGCAAGCCAGACGTCAGGTAGCGGCAGCGGAACGCTTGCTGCGCTGAATGCGATGCAGGGCGCGGCGATTATTGCCACCTCGATCATAAAAGGGGGCGATGCAGTTGCGGGTAATATTGTGGGCGTACGCCAATCCATTGGCTCGTCGTCGCTGCATCAGTCGAGCACCCAGACGCAGACCCAGGCTGTGGGCACGACGCTCAACGCCGGCAATACGCTTTCTGTCGTGGCGCGAGGCGACAACGTTGCGGATGCGCAGAACGGCTCTTTGAGTGCGACGGCGTCCAGTCTGTCTGGCAAGGATGTGGTTCTTGCTGCCAGCAAGGACATCACGCTGCAGGCGGGCTGGGATACGACCCATAGCGAAAGCGACATGAAGTCGAAATCGACTTCAGTCGGTCTCGATATTGGTGTGGGTGTTGGTGGGTATAGCGCCAGCCTGAGTGCGTCGTTTGGCAAGCAGACGCAGCATGTCGTTTCCGACAGTGCGACGGCTGTGAACACGACGGTCAATGGCGCGCAGAGTGTGACGATTGCAAGCCCGGGCAGTGTGACGCTGAACGGGGCGACGGTCACGGCCCCGCGCCTGGATCTGGCTGCGGGCAGCCTGAACATCACGAGCCCGCAGAATACGTCCGATTATCGCAGCACAGCGAGCCAGAGCGGTGGCCAACTGAGCCTTGGCTACAAGACCGGTATTGGTGGCAGTGGACTTAACCAGACAGTCACCGATCATTTTGCCACGACGGGCTCGACCCTCTCAGGACTCTATGCGGGTGAGAACGGCATCGGCGTGGATGTGGCGGGTCAGACCAGCCTGACGGCGGGTGTGATCGACAGCAAGGCGGATGCGGCGAAGAACCACTTCAACACGGGCAGCCTTGTTGCGAACAGCGTGACGAATGTGTCGCAATGGAAGGCGACGCAGACAGGCATGTCGATGAGCCTCGGCACGGACATGCTGGGCAGCACGATGGGCATTCTGGGTGCTGTGGGGACGAATCTCGCCTCGGGCGCGTCGGGCATGATGGGCGGGGGCCGCACGCATGACGAGACGAGCGAGAGCCAGTCTGCCATCAGCGGTAATGTCACGGTCAATGCAGGGAGTATCACGGGCCATTACATCACGGATGTCTCAAAGGCCAATGCAGCACTGGAAAACGCCTTCGATGCGAAAAAGCTAAGTAATCAGCTACAGGCCCAGCGGCTAGGTAGCCAGTTGGCTGGTGAGATCGGCGGGCTTGTGGCCGATCAATTGGAAAAGGCTGGCGTCGCAGGGTTTGGCGAGAAAGGGATCGCGAACAGCTACGGTCGTATCGCGCTTGAGACAGCGGCGAATACAGCCGTGGCCGCTGTCTCAGGGGGTAATATCGGCGCAGCTGCAGCAGGGACCGCAGCGGGTGGACTGGCAACGTCGGCAGCATTGGCGGGTGTATCCCGATGGGCTCTGGCTCATAGTAATGGCAATATTGACGATGCGGTCATGCTCGCCTCGGCGATGGAAAACCTGATTGGTTCCGGCGCTGGCGCGTTAGGGGGTATGATCGGAGGGGCGGGAACTGGCAGCACGGGCATCAATGCGCTCAACGGTGCGTCACAGGCCTCAAGCATCGAGCAATATAATCTCGGGGGTCACATCGGAGAAGCTGTGGCCTCGGAACTCGAGTTTGCAGTAGAGGCGGGGCGTGAGGCAGTTGTAAAGGCGGCGCCTATTGTTGCGAAGGGCGCTATAGCGGTTGCAGGCCCGGTGGTTGCTGCCGTTGCGACCCCAGAGGTCTTGGCTGGTGCTGCGATTGCAGTCACGGTTTATGGTGGGTACAAATATTACGTTTATCTCCGCTCTCCGGCGGAGGTTTCGGGTAATACGACGGTCAATGCCGAGCAGAAAGGAGATACGTCAAAGACATCTACACCAGAGGCGCAGCCAGAATTACAAAAACTGCCCAATCCTGATGAAGATCCGAATGGTAATCTAAAAAAGGCTGCCGCAGCTGCTGCAGTCGCAGCGGCACTGGGAGCTAAAAATGTCACCAAGGAAATCGCGTCGTCTTTCGACGCTAAAGAATTCGAGGCTAGTCTATCTGGTTTGGCTTCTAACGAGCGCGTTGGCCTCGTGAGAACACAGGCGGCCAAAATTGCTCAAAGCAATGGATGGAAGAAAAATACTAATATATCTAAAATAAATAATAGAGATGTATACCAGACGCCTAAGGGAGAGTTGTATTCTGTAGATACGAGGCACGGGAGATTCGAAAAAATAGATCCAAATAGAGGAAGACATCTAGGAGAGTTTGATTTTAATTTGAATCCCAAAGGAAAAATGGATAAAACCGGCGGTCATGATCTCAAGGTAAGATAATGAATAAATTTACAAGACTCACAGAACTCAGGATACCATATGTGGTGCGCGGCGGCGTCTTTAGACTTCCAGCTAAATATCCCTATGAATCCGTAGTCGACTTTATGATATGCGAGAATTACGACAGCAGTAGCGGTTTTTCACTTATCGTAACTACCGGATATAAGTCCGGTATAACGTTCCTAAATCTACCTCGAGAGTGCTTATATGATGATTGCAGCATAAGCGTAGAATGGTTGATAAAAAATTGGTGCAAATGGGTGTATGACGAATCGTCAGAAAGTGATGTGTATTTTTCTAAAGGATATACTCCGCGAATAATGCAGACATCTCGTATTCCGAAGAAATAGTGGTGATGTCACGTCAGGCTCAGGGGTGCCGTCACATTAACTGCGGCATGATAGACGCTGACGATGAGAACGTCATCTGTGAGCTACAAACGGCACCGTTTTCCGTGTGAACTGATAGCGCATGCGGTATGGCTGTATTTCCGCCTCCCATTGAGCTTTCGTCTTGTCGAAGAAATGATGCTCGAGCAGGGCATTGTCGTCTCATATGAGACGATCCGTCGATGGAGCCTGAAGTTCGGCACAGCCTACGCTCGTTCCTTGCCTCGCAAGGCAGCAAGACCGGACGATGTATGGCACCCGGACGAGGTGCGGATCATGATCCGGGGCGAGGCTCACTGACTGTGGCGATCCGAGGATCAGGGCTTTTGCTCAATGGAACAGCGCGACCGTTCTCAGCGTCTCAATGTCCCTTTCGCGGGCTTCAGCCAACTCACTTCAGTTAACGTGACATCACTGCGGGAAGCTCAGGTGAACTCCGGCAGATATCGAGGTGCCTAGAGGAAGCTGGCGGAGGTCGACCCGCATAATCTGGCCCTGCAAACGCTCACACCTGCTGACGCCACCTGGGTACCAACGGACGCCGAGATTGCGAATATCGAGGCGGCTCTCGCACGGGCGCAGGAGGTCGACCGGCTGCTCACTACGCCAGAAGGCATGCAGGAGCTTATCGACCAGGCCCCCATCGGCACGAGTAGCGTCGAGGAGCTGAGGCCATATGCCGAGAAAGTTGCGAACGAAAAATTAGAAGCCCAAAATCTCGAAATTGGAGGACTCGCGGGTAGTAGGCCGCAATGGGATCAAACGGAGAGCCCTGCCCTTAATAGCAGTCCGTATAATCCTGACACGGTTCAGAATCGCGTCAAGCCGCCTTACCGGGCAAATCCGGCACATGATCCCAAATCGCCCCCTTATAACCCAAGGAAATCACCCGAGCCTCATGATGCTGAAGAGGTGTACGAACATGCGATACGGGGAGCACTTTCAGACAGAAGTCAGAAATCGTGGTTCGGAAAGGGGGAAGATGGGTGGTATCGTTATTTTGAGGACAACGCTGGAGGAGTACATTTTTCCGGCGTTGTGAGGAAAGAGTTA
Organism: Asaia sp. VD9; assembly: GCF_037150015.1. Classification (NCBI taxonomy): domain Bacteria; kingdom Pseudomonadati; phylum Pseudomonadota; class Alphaproteobacteria; order Acetobacterales; family Acetobacteraceae; genus Asaia; species Asaia sp. VD9. Next base: position 79,244 of record NZ_JBBCQM010000010.1, read on the forward strand.
GTACCTAATAAAATTAGGAGTTCGCTGGGTGGGAAATAATCTTAAACATATTTCAGGAGACGAATCCAAATTCGCGATAATAACCACCATAGAAAAGGAGTACTCTGGAGTATGGATGGTTGGTGAACTCCATTATATCATAAATAATAACTTCCTCGGCAAACCCGAGCTCTGCTCTCTAAGGGATGCAATGTACATAAGTGAGTCAATACTAAGCTGCAGTGAGGCTCGTAATAATGAATATTTGTACAATATGGATGATTATGAAGTATTCAATCTTATAAAAGATGGAATGTATGAAGGGCGCGAAGATATCTATACGTATTTAGAGGAGAGGGTTTTTCCTGGGAATTTTGACATAAACATTAATGTAGAGAGTATGATTGACGACGTTATATTCTCAGTATCAAAAAAAAACAGAGAATCAAAGGTTCTTTATAAATACAGAGATAATTTTCACGTAGAAGTATTTGATTACGGACTTGTTGACAGTGTTGTGGAAGACACTCACAAATTTCTATCAAACTTCCATGAAAGAGAAGTCTTATTATGTAAATAATTTTATCCATATCAGGCGCTGAGCGATGAGCAAAAGGCGTCTCTGACGCAGAACATCGTCTGGTATGTGCCGGTGCAGGTGAATGGTGCGACGGTGCTGGCGCCAAAGCTCTATCTGGCGCCGGGCAATGTGGCGCTGAGCGGTGGCACGATTGCGGCGAAAGACGTGTCGCTTGCGGGCTCGAGCGTCACGAATAGCGGGACAATTTCGGGCAGCAACAGCCTGAGCCTTCTGGCGCGCAATGGCGACATCACCAATACGGGCACGCTGGCAGGTGGCTCGGTCAGTCTGGTGGCGCAGAACGGGTCGATCATCAACAGCGCGACGCTGAATGATTATCTGGTCAATGGCGGCAATCAGGGCCAGCTGGGCTCGGTCGGCACGATCACGGCGAGTGGTGCGGCGTCCCTCTCGGCCAGTAATGACATCACCTTCAATGGCGGTCGCCTGAGTTCGGGTGGCGATCTGTCGATGCTGGCGGGCAACAGCCTGACGCTTGGGGCTGCGACGGTGCGTCAGGCCACGGCGGTGAAGGGCGCCAATGTCAGCAGCGCATTCAGCCAGACGCAGAATTACACGAGCTCGATCAGCGCGGGTGGGAATGCGGTTCTGGCGGCCCTTGGGGGCGATCTGAAATCGGCGGGGGCGACGATCGACAGCACAGGCAATATGGTGCTGTCTGCGGCGAAATCGCTCGATCTCGGGTCTGTCACCGACAGCACGAGCCATGACATTTCCGGCAGCAAGTCGGGCTTCCTGACGCATAGCCGCTTTACCGACACGGGGAGCCTGTCGGTCGAGCGCGGCTCGAATGTGACGTCTGGCGGCACGCTGACGGGTCTGTCGGGCGGGGATATGAGCCTCAAGGGTCTGATCGGCGCGCAGGGCGATGTCACGCTCTCGGCAGGCGGCACTCTGACGCTGGAGGCCACGAAGACGCAGAGCGAAGCGAGTGCCTCGCATCACGTGGCAGGGATCTCGCTGAGCAGCCAGGGCGCGCAGGGGACGCTGGGCTATGGCATGCGCGACGACAGATCATCGTCGTCGAGCACGGTCTGGACCCCGTCGGTACTGGCCTCGCTGGGCGGCAGTGTGGCGCTCAATGCGGGCAAGGCACTCACGATCGATGGTTCAGCCCTGTCCGCTGCGAACGACCTGACGCTCTCGGGCTCGTCCGTCTCGTTGCTGGCCAAGGAGAACAGCCAGACACAGAGCATGGCGCACAAAGACAAGACGATCGGGCAGAGCATCGGGCTTTCACCGAGTTCGGTGGTTGGGCAGGTCGTCAATAGCGCTCTTGCGGCATCGAAGCAGGAAAACGGTGTGCTCGGAGTGCTTGGCGGCCTTCAGACGGCGGTGGGTGAGGCGGGTGCCTATCCGAGCGGTGCCTGGAAGAACGACATCATCGGCGTGCAGGCGAGTGTTGGTTTCTCGACCAGCAAGACGGCATCGCAGCAAAGCCAGACGACGCTGCAGGGCTCGTCTGCCAGCGCGGGTGGCACGCTTGCCATGGTGGCGCGTGGTGACAATGTTGCGGATGCGCAGAACGGTGCGATCAGTGTCACGGCGGGTCAGTTGTCGGGCAAGGATGTGGTTCTTGCTGCCAGCAAGGACATCACGCTGCAATCGGGCGTGGAAAAAGGCGAGAAGGAAGGATCGAGCAGTTCCTTTGGCGTTTCGGTTGGTGCTGTCGCAAGTGTAGGCGCGGGTCCCAAAGGAGCTCATGCAGGCGCCAGTGTCACAGCGTCTGTTGGTGGTTCGACGCAGCACAGCCAGTCTGACAGCACGACGCATGTTGTGACGACAGTGAACGGCACGAATAGTGTCACCATAGTCACGCCCGGCACGACGACGCTCAATGGGGCCTCGGTCTCCGGCGGTCATATCGAAGTGAAGACGGGTAATCTGGTCATCAGGAGCCCGCAGGATACGGCGCATTACAAAAGCAACGCGACATCGGGCGGAGCCAGTATCACGGTTCCCACACCGGGAGCGGGGCTTGGCCCTGCGGGCGGCGGCGCGAGCATGGCGCATACGTCGATCACGGACGAATACCGTTCGACCGGAAAGGATCAGTCGGGCCTTGATGCGGGTGAGGATGGTGTTGATGTGGAGGTGTCCGGCAACACGCATCTGACCGGCGGCGTAATCAGCAGCACGGCAGAAGCGGCGCGCAACCATTTCAATACCGGCAGCCTGACGGCGGAGAGCCTGGACAACATCTCGCGCTGGAGCGGCACGAGCGTCTCGGTAGGAGACAGATATTCGAAAGACGAGGCGCCGAGCGATGTGCTTAAAACGGCGACGTTTGCTGTGGGTCATGAAGACCACAGCGAGAGCAGCGTCACGCAATCGGTCATCACGGGCACTATCGATGTGCAGAGCAGCAGCACGATTGGGTATTACAGCACCGATCTTGCTGGCGCGAACGGGCATCTGGATAATGATTTCGACGCAAGGAAGCTGAACACAACGCTCCAGATTCAGACCGCCGCACAGACACTGGCAGAAAGCGCTGTTGAGGTCGGCGCAGCCGCTTATGACAAATATAGGCAAGAAAATTCACTGACATCCTGAAAAATCGGTCAGCGTGACACAGTAGTAGAATCTAATTCGGGGCTACACAAAAATGCGAGTAGCTCCGTGCCAGATATTGAAGGACCCAGCGATACAGGAGACACCCAGATTACAGGTGGCCCACAAGGCGGGGACGATCAAACCGCTCATTCTCTGAATGATGGAAATGGGTCCTCGGGCGGTGGGAGCAACGCTCTTCTGATGAGCCATTCCAGCAAATTGAACGTGTCAGGGGATGGTGACTATGGAGGAAGCTACCTATGGCCGAAAGACTGGACTACGGTATCGGACTATATTGACGCCAATAATGTCGAGCAGGTTAAGGTTGTCGGTGCGCGCAGACATGTGCCAGGAACTGCCAGCGCCGATAAAGCGACATCGATAGTGAGTTTGGGCGCCGAGTTTGCGTTGAGCAGCGCTACCGCCATACTAGGCTGGGCAGGTGCTGCGGCATCGGTAGCGGAAGCTGCTTATCAAATCAGGCAAGGAGATAAAGCCGGAGCGGCTATTACGCTCGCGCTTGGGGCGCCCAATCTCATCGGCCTCGATTTGGCAGGCGGTGTGAAGCACTTAGACGAAGTGGCAAGTGTACCCGAAGATCCAAATATGATGTTGTATCGTGCTGTAAGCCCAGAGAAGTATATAGACATATCCGAGAAAAATGGATTTAGGGTCGAACCGGGAGGAAGTTCTTTTGCCACAGGAAAACAATTCGGTTTCGAACTGGACGAAGTGTTGCAGTTTTCTGATTTCGCAAAAGAAACGTCTGGTATTGTTAACATTACGATACCCGCGTCCGTTGTTCGCAAGATAGGAGATTTTACTAATGTCGACACCATTATTTTCGAGAATGGTATAGTGACGATTCCACACGATCATCTAGGCGAATTTAACCGGGCCATTATCCAGATTGAGGATGCGCTGAAATGAATATTCTATTTGATGCACTTGCAACAGTGATTTTTTTTTCGGAGAAAACAAATAAATTTCCTATATGCGGCGCCACAAAGAGGTGGAGCTTAATGCTCGATGGAAAATATATTGCGATAATGGAAGTGAAGCTCGGAAAAGAATTGATTATTGAAAAGGATAAATATAAAGAGGTATTATCCTTTGTCATATCCTCGGTCCATCTCGATAATGGAATAATATATGATGTTATGGACACTCTTATAAAAATAGGCGAGGTAACATTTACTGACTTCGAAGTGAATTCTATTATGTCAAACTAAATAAAATATTGCTATTACGATTTTTAGAGTGGATATATTTTAGGCTTTCATTAGGAAATATTTTTTGAATCACTCTGACTTTTGGCGTTGGTACGCTTTAACCGCTCCACTTAGAGTATCTGCCATCACAGGTCGATCTCAGCGCAAGGTGTTGTCAGGTAAAAAGGTCGAAATCTTCCGATTTCGGATTCGCCTGCGCGATGCCATCCCTCGTGTGACAATTTGCGCAAAATGACGACATAGCTCAGAGACCGAAGAACCTCTGTCTAACCGGCTGGATTCCTGATCTCAGAATTTTGGTATGCTAGAGGCGAGCAGTCACACTTGGTCTGCCGTGTTGAATGCGGATGATGAAAGCGGCCTGCATGATCTACAAACAACATCGATTTCCTCGTAAAAGGCTGCGGCGTTGTCACCGCTGGGGATATCGCAGAAGCGTTGAAATCGCCACTCACTTAGGGAGAAGCAAGAAATACACTCGACATCGCTTTGAAAGCCTATCTTGCTTATCAGAACACAAGCGCCGCTAGTGGCGGCCTGCAAGCCACCGGTCATACCGGGGAAACGATGCTCACGCTCAGCCGCACAAGCAACCAGCAGCGGCTGAGACCGTCGGGGCAGATTCGCCGCCGCCTAATGACGAAGATCCCGACAGAAAGACAGCTCCTCAGGAACCGAAGGAAGGCGATAATTCTTTATTAGATACAGAGGGACGAAAACATATTCTGGACGGTGACGCTCCTCCTAAAAATGGAGGAGGACACCGTCCAGGCACTGGAAAACCAGGGAAGAGTGAATTCCCCTTTGGATGGAGCGATGGAAAAATTGAGGATGAGGTATCTGAGGTTGTCACGGATTCAAATACAAAGGGGGGCCCTCCAGATAATCGAGGGTACATAGTGGGAGACGGAACCAGAGGGGGTGTGGATATGCGAGTAATATATGATATTAAAAAAACCGTATAGTGACTGGATACCCTACAAATACGCCTAGAAACCCCAAACCGTAAAACTCGAAGGCTTAGTGGTGAACTTCAAGAATATTAATCGTGATATTGCCGATCCATCATATATAGAGCGCAATTTATTGTCTGTTTCAAAGGAGCTGTCCATTCAAAAAGACCTGGCAGAGAGTATACCAGATGGTATGCGTCCCTTATCTGATTGTATAGCAGATTATACAGACTTTATCGATCATGGCGAATATCTCGTGGCATTAGAATGTATTATTGCTTTAATAAATAATAATATGTCAAAGCTAAGAGGTAAATCCGTAGTTTCTCTTATGGTAATATCATCTATATATGGAGACCGTGTAAAGTGCTGTGATTTCATTTAATTTTCTAAGCCGCGTTGACAGAAGATCTGACTCAGTGCCTTGCGGTGGCGAGGTTGAGGGGTGATGTCACATTAAGTGCGCCATGGTAAATGCGGGCGATGAGAGCATCATCAGTGAGCTACAAACGGCACCGTTTTCCAAGTGAACTGATAGCGCATGCGGTATGGCTGTATTTTCGCTTCCCGCTGAGCTTTCGTCTTATTGAGGAAATGCTGCTCGAGCGAGGTATAATCGTCTCACACGAGACGATCCGTTGATGGAGCCTGAAATTCGGTGCGGCTTATGCCCGATCTCTGCGTCGCATCAAAGCCCGGCCTGGTGATCTCTGGCATCTGGACGAGGTGCGGATTGTGATCCGTGGCGAGCCTCACTGGCTGTGACGCGCAGTCGATCAGGACGGGTATGTTCTCGCCGAAATCCTCCAGACACGACGCAATACCAAAGCAGCCAGACGTTTGCTTACCCGGCTTTTGAAGCGGCAGAGGGTGCGCCCCGGTCGCATGATTACCGACAAGCTGAAATCCTATGGAGCAGCGAAATGCAACCTTGGTTTCTCGATCCGGCATCCCTCGCATAAGGGTCTGAACAACCGGGCAGAGAACAGTTATCTCCCTCTAGGAAACGCGAACGCATCATGCAGAAGCTCCGTTCACCGGGCGAGTGTCAGCGTTTCGTCTCTGTCTTCTCAGCCATCCGAAATCTCTTCGTCCCTCCCACTCGCATCACCACCGCTTTTTCGCGCCACATCCATCGGATCAGCGCCTTCGCTCAGTGGGGCAGCGCAACCGCTCTCAGCGCCTGAATACCCGTTCCACGGGCTTCGGCTAACTCCCGTCAGTTAACGTGACATCACCGCTTATCGACCAAGCCCCCATCGGCACGACTAGCGTCGAGGAGCTGAGGCCATATGCCGAGAAAGTTGCGAACGAAAAACTCGGAAAAGATCCTATCACGCTTGAAGACCTCAAAGGCCATGCACCACTTGAATACACACCCTCGAGCTTCATCTCATCACGAGTATCTGAATTAGAGTCCCAGATCCCGCAGAACTCCAGAGGTAGGATTACGATGGGGATCGCTCTTGTCGAGGACGAAGCAGAGAACCAGAAAACGCTGATAAGCATCTTTGAGCCTAATGGATATCTACGCCCTGGCGTGTCATGAAAAGAAGGAGAGGAATTGGTATCTGGTCCAAGAGGAAGCCATGCTGAGAACGATATCGTAGAATATGCCAAGGAACACAATCTCAAGGTTGTTGCAATCGCAGCAACAAGGCCCGTCTGCTTATCATGCCAATTAGTAATCCCTAAACATACAAGCATTGTGACTCAAATGAAATGACTCAATAAATGAGACTGACAAACATCAGCAAAATTCTACATGAATACGTACAAAGCGGAGGTAATTTCATTACTCTATTTAGAAAAATATTTTTCCATTGTCGAAAAGAAGTAAATACTAGGTTGGAGTTGATGCCTTCTGTCAGTGACGTTCCAAAATTCATTTTTGAAGAGAAATTTCCGGAAATAGAAGAATACAAAGAAATTTCTGAATATTATGATGAGAAATATTTTTCTTGTGAAGATGGTGGCGATAAGGATGCGGGTAGTATTTATTTCTCATTTGCGAGATTGACTTCTGCATTGGCATTTTTTTACGAAAAAGCTTCTGCGGAAAGCATTGAGGAAGCAATATACGAAAGTATAATGTCAACAGGAAATCCTGAGTATACTGTAAAAAACGTTGAAGATAACCTGGATAAATTTATATCATAAATGATGAATTAGATCACTGAGCAATAGTAGATTCGTTTTGCTACAATGCGTGATATGTTCTCACGTTAGAGCCTTTTTGGAAATTCACGGGTGGGCGTTTCTGCGTAGCATGAGGCTGCCCATGGCGATGTGGATCATGGCCTCGGAGACATCGACGCGCTGCTCGTAATCCCGCACGAGACGTCGCCAGCGGGTCCTCCAGCCGAAGGTCCGCTCGACGACCAAGCGGCGGGGCAGAACCTCGAAGCCTTTCGCGCCGTCCGAGCGCCGGATGACCTCGACGCTGAAGTCCTGGAATGCCGCCTTGTCCATGAGCATCGCCCGGTCGTAGGCACCGTCGGCGAACAGGTGCTTCACCCACGGCCAGCGCTTGCGGATCGCGTCCAGGATCATCTGGCCGCCGGCGCTGTCGGAAATATCCGCGGGCGTCAGGCGCACCATCAGCAGGCGGCCGTCGGTATCGACGGCGATATGCCGCTTGCGCCCGACGATCTTCTTGCCTGCGTCATAGCCTCGCGTCTTTGCGTGAGGCGCCCTGATACTTTGGCTGTCGATCACACCGCCCGCCGGGCTCGCTTCACGCCCTTCAGCTTCACGATCGAGCATCGTGCAGACGTCATGGATCGTGCGGAACAAGAACCGGCGCATCAGACGGCGAAACCACCAGTAGACTGTCTGCCAAGGGCCGAAATGAACAGGAAGCATCTCCCACCCGCAGCCTGAGCGCACCAGATAGCGCAGGGCGTTGAGTATCTCTCGAAAATCGGCGCTCCGCTTGCGCCCTCGCGGGCTCGCAGGCGGCATCAAAGGCGCAATCTGTCCCCACTCTTCGTCGGTCAGATCAGATGGGTAGCGCTCCGTCTTGCGGGATAGAGCGGCCATGCGTGCTCGGGCTTGAGGTGTCCACATCCCAAGGGTGAATCACCTGTCAGACCCGGTGCAAAGCACCATACCCCCAATTTCCAAGAGGGCTCTAACGCGATAGCAGGTGATGAACACATCGAAGTACATTCATCCTCTGGTCCTTTGATCGCACTTGAAAACAAGAATGGTAACGCGCTGCTCTTCAGAATGGTAACTAATAATGGAATGGAGATAGAGCTTATCCACCATAAGCGCCTACACCTTCCTAGCGACGATGACAAAATGCTCTTCAGGAAGGCGTTCTATCCAGTGGAGGTGGGTATGACCCTATGGGATGCCGGGCTGGAGGCGCAGAAAGGAAATTTTCGTCCGGCGGCGACGGAAGCCGCGTTTACAGCAGTTAGTATAATTGCTCCCCCGGTTGTCGGGAAAGGAATTCGCGTTGCGATAGAGAAGGCTCCAACGGTCGCTCAGGCGCTCAAGCGTATAGCCTCTTCGGCCCGATCAGGCCTGCGGCAAAAATGGGTACCTTGGGAGAACGGTACTGTTGGTGCGTCGCTTCGGAAACTTCCCGACGGCTATAACTGGGTGAGAAACAGCGAAGGTGACACTGGAATACGCACGCCAGAAGGTCGTGTGGTTACTGATACAAAAGCGAAGGAAGCCATATTCGAGCGCGCCGATCTGTCCCCGAATTCCACCCAGCCGAGCTTGGGTGCGTCTTTCGAAGAAACACCACCGGAGCAGATCAGTGGAACCAAGGCAACCGAAAAAGGGCCGAGTTACGAGGCTGCAATTCGTGCATCTTACAAAAAAGACAGCGCCATGCCCGATAGACGATATGATATCATCGTCGGGTGAGAGGATGTCCGACGTCGCTGATCTGACGATCGCGGTGCCGAAAGGTAGAGTTGCGGTAGAAGCTAAATATGTTGACAATTGGAAATAATCATTGAGAAATCCCGCTGGAACAGTGAATATGAAGCCATGGGCAATAAAAGAAAAAAATGCAATCATAGATTACAGGCTTAATGGCAGATAGATAGCTCTAGGCTCAGGACCCATTGATTTGGGTGGGCAAATTTGATTCAGGCTCCTTGAGGAGACTGAAGACGAGCGACCTGTATTGGCTGACGGACGAGCAGATGGAGCTTCTGGAGCCGTTTTTCCCAAGGAGCCATGGCGAACCGCGTGTTGAAGACCGGCGTGTATTGATCGGGATCATCTTCGTGAACCGCAACGGGCTGCGCTGGCAGGATGCTCCACGAGAGTATGGCTCGCACAAGACGCTTTACAATCGTTGGAAACGGTGGGGCGCCATGGGGATCTTTGCCCGGATGATGGATGGTCTGACGGCCGGCAGATTGGATCACCAGACGATCATGATGGACGCGACCTAACTGAAGGCGCACCGCACGGCTTCCAGCCTGCGGATAAAAAAGGGGCCCAGGCCGCCTGATCGGGCGGACCAAAGGCGGCATGAACACGAAACTGCACGCGGTGACAGACAGGAATGGCCGCCCGATCAGGTTCTTCCTGATAGCAGGCCAGATCAGCGATTGCACCGGGGCCGCTGCCCTGCTGGACGATCTGCCCGCTGCAAGGGGACCCCTGGCTGATCGTGGTTATGGTGCCGACGGGTTCAGGGACGGGCTGGAGGAAAAAGGGATCAGACCCTGCATTCCAGGCCGGCGATCCCGCACGACGCCCGTGAGCTACGTCAAACGCAAATACCGGCGCCGCAATCGTATCGAGCTCATGTTCGGCCGGCTCAAGGACTGGAGGCGCGTCGCCATACGCTACGACAGATGCCCGACCGTCTTCTTCTCAGCCATCTGCCTCGCCGCTACCGTCATGTTCTGGCGATGAGTCCTGAGCCTAGCGACGAAAACACCCCCCAAGCCTGCGACAAGCAATTTGACGCGATTGAACGTGCCCTCGAGTTCCTTGGCTGCGACGTTGATGCCCAGCACCTTGCCCACGAGCGTTTGCAAGGCCTGCGAAAAATTGTCGGTCATGCTGATCGCGACACCGATGCGATAGACGTCAGCCAGATGCTATACTCCGGGCATGCGCCCATCTCGTGACAAAACAGACGACGAATTTGATGATGGGGGGAGACACCCATGTGGCGTCAGAGGCAGGCTGATTTGGTCGCTGAGATGTCGCAGCTTCGGGCGCGGCGACCCCAAACGGCCTCGGCGCGCAAACCTACCGGCCACCTGCGGCATGTTGTGACCACCGCGCCCAAACAAGCAACGCATGGGCGCAGAATGGCGCCGCACGAGGTTTCGTCAGCGGTGATCCTGCTGATCGTGTTAGGACCGGCAGTAGTTTATTTCATGATCGTGCTCGCAGTGATTGCATACTGTATGCTTTATGACGCGACCATCGCTTGGTCAGGGTTTTAAGCGAGGGCAGGGCTGTCCATACTTCTCTCGCCTAATCCTTCGCCACTGAAAAGCCTATATGGATAGTATAGCCGTGCTCGACTACGGGATGTCCATTTTTCGAGGCGGGATGGTAGCGCTGTTCGCGCACGTAGTCTAAAAAAGCCTGTGCAAACAGAGGATGCGTAGAAAATGTAATGACACAATTGTGTGCACGACCATCAATATAAATATCACATACTGCTGAGACGCTACCTTGTATATTTTTGTCCAATAGGGGGCTGGGGTATATGGGGCCATGTTGGAGGGGTCTTTCAGGTCGCGCACGCTGTAGGCCACTACTGGCGCATCCCGAGAGCATTAGAATGAATGCCCCGAAGATATGCTTCCGCATCTCTCAACCTTCTTCGAAAGAGGAAATATTATTATTGGGGAGGCGGCTACTTCAATTATCGACAATATTCAAGGTCTGCTTTTTGGCAGAAGCGTAAATCATGCAAGCCTGCACCCTCAAATGCTGGATGCAGGCATCAGGTCACGCGAAGGTGGGGCGGTTCACCTCCGCCAGTCAATCATACAAGCGATAACTAACGCGCAAAATGTGACCATATTCGACGACGGGATAACCATTCGGCGCGGCAGGCTGGTACCGCGCCTTACCGGCGAATTTCAACGCGGCTGCATTGAAGTGGTCATTCGTGGACGATACGATCCGGCAGTTTAGAGTCCGCCCCTTGGTGTCGATGTCACAGGCCAATGTGACGTCGCCGGTCTCGCCTTTTTTGAGTAGATCTTCAGGGTAGTAAGCCAGAAGGGGCTTTTTAGGCGCGCTCGCGCTGGCTGTAAAGAAAAGGGAAAGCGCGATGGTCAATATTTTTCGCACATTTTCCTCCCACAAGTGATAACCAGATTGCGCCTGTACTTCATCTAGAGCATCTCGTCCGTCATATCTATAATCCTAAGTTCAAGATTTTGTGGCAAAAATCCTCATAGATTACAGGCTTGATGACAGATAGATAGCTCTAGGCTCAGGGGCCATTGATTTGAGTGGGTAAACCTGACTCAGGCTCCCTGAGGAGACTGAAGATGAGCGACCTGTATTGGCTGACGGACGGACAGATGGCGCGTCTGGAGCCGTTTTTCCCAAGGAGCCATGGCAGACCGCGTGTTGATGACCGGCGTGTATTGAGCGGGATCATCTTCGTGAACCGCAACGGGCTGCGCTAGGGGGAAGCTTCGCGAGAGTGTGGCTCGCACAAAAATGCTCTGCAATCGTTGGAAACGGTAGGGCGCCATGGGGATCTTTGCCCGGATGATGGATGGTCTGGCGGCCGGCAGACTGGATCACCAGACGATCATGATCAACGCGACCTACCTGAAGGAGCGCAGCACGGGCTCGAGCCTGCGAATCAGAAAGGGGGTCCAGGCCGCCTGACCGGGCGGACCAAAGGCGGCATGAACACGAAGTTGGACGCGGTAACAGACAGGAATGGCCGCCCGATCAGGGTCTTCCTGAAGGCAGGCCAGATCAGCGATTACAATGAGGCCGCTGCCCTGCTGGACGATCTGCCCGCTGCAAAGGGACCCCTGGCTGATCGCGGTTATGATGCCGCTTGGTTCAGGGACGGGCTGGAGGAAAAAGGGATCAGACCCTGCATTCCAGGCCGGAGATCCCGCACGACGCCCGTGAGCTACGACAAACGCAAATACCGGCACCGCAATCGTATCGAGATCATGTTCGGCCGGCTCAAGGACTGCAGGCGCGTCGCCACACGCTACAACAGATGCCCGACCGTCTTCTTCTCAGCCATCTGCCTCGCCGCTACCGTCATATTCTGGCAAGGATTCCTGAGCCTAAGCGATGAAAGTGATCAAGGTGGCTCAACATGCCAGCACCAAGCTATCTACCCCCACATACGCTTGGGAATATTCTGTTCTTCTGAGCCTGTAGCATTGGCGTAGATGGCGGTGGTGGAGAGCTGGGCGTGACCAAGCCATTTCTGAACGAGATTGAGGGGAATGGCATTAGAAACAGCCGCGACCCCAAAGGCATGCCGCAGCCCCTTTGGCGATGCGGCCACGCCGGATAGGCCAGCTTCCTCCATCACGGCATGCGCAGCCCGCCAGCCGGTCATGCGTGACAAGGGCCAGAGCCGCACCTCCTGATGACGTGCGCGATTGCGCTGAAGCGCGCGCAAACCATGAACGTGATCGAGGGCGTCGAGCAGGGCCGGGGGGACAGGCACGGCGCGGTAGATCCCCGCCTGACGCTTCTTCATGGTCTCGAACACCAGTACCCCGGCCGCGAGATCGACGCGATCGGCCGTCAGGGCCAGAGCCTCGGACAACCGACATCCCGACCAGACGAGGGTCATGCACAGGGTCCGCGCCTCACGCGGCGCCAGCTCGGCCGCTTTCAGGAAACGGTTGCGCTCGGCGATCGTCAGATATTTCCGCGCCCCCTTCCGATCGAAGAGCTGCATCCCCCACCCGACACAGGCTTAACAATCCGAGGTGCAGGAGGCTGCGCCTCCTGCCGGGAGTGTGAGGGCAGAGCCCTCATGCCTTTCTGTCTCACATTTTCACCCTACGGGCCCGATAGCCCCGCTTCACCTTCTTCCCGAGCAGAGCCTCAAACGCGCCCTGGGCCGCCCCCCGGTCGCAATAGAGCGCCACACGCAACTGACCGCCTGTGCCGATCCGTCCCCAGTGCCGGATGAGGGCGGTCCCGCCGAAGAGATCTTCCTGCAAGGAGAGACGATAGAAAAGCCAGCAATTGGCTGCAACATCGATGCGCGCGAGATCGGCCTCTTCGGGGAAGAGAGAGCTGAGTGAGGGGGCGGGACGGGGCCTTTTTAAGCGCTTCGGGCATTTATCCGTGAGAACTGTATCACAAGCGCGTTGCGGGGGAGAGCAGGATCGACCGGAAGATCAGCGTTTTCGGGAACAAGTCAGAGCGGGAAGACCGACGGGGCGGCGTGTGATATTACACTATTGATAATAATGTATCAGGGTACGTCACCTTGCGGAAGGATTCGGTACCGTTCACTCAGATAACGTATCAGAATACCTAAAGTCGCGCCACGCCGACTGCCGATTTGGAGTGGATTGCAGTCGGTCGTCTTTCCTGCGGTAGTAACAAGCTTCAGACGCTAGCAGTAATTTGGGATTGATTCACTGGAATCCGCGCCGACGCCAGTCTCGCGGCGTAACTCCATACTGGACACGGAACGATCTACTGAAATGGGAGACGTCGTTGAACCCCCACCGCATGGCGATCTCTGCGATGCTGGCGCTGCCGGGCCCATTCAGAGCCAAGGCTTCGGCACATCTCTGCAGGCGTTGAGCGAGGACGTAACGCAGCAGGGACGTGTTCTCGGTTGCAAACAGCTTGTTGATATAGCGTATGGACAGCCCGCTTGCAGCCGCGATCATGCTGGCATCCATCCTCGGATCGTGCAGGTGGTTCTGGATGTAACGCTTTACGCGCAGGAGGGTGACAGAACGCACGCGCTGATGGTTCTCCTCTGAGGCTGAGACTCCACCAAGCGCCATGGCGAGCATTGTCATTGCCGGTTCTGCGAGCCGGACCATCTCGGTCTCGCTGAGCGTCCCGATCTGGCCTGTAAGTGCGTTTAGATAGGATGCAAGCACGGTGCCGACGCCACTTGATACGTTCAGGGACGTGGCCACTCTGTCCTCGGCATTAACGATCAGGTTGTTCAAAGCCGGGCGGGGGATGCTGAAAACGATTTCTCGCCAGTCTCCTTCGAAAGACAGCTTATGCGGCCGTGTCGCGTCGTAGATTGCGACATGGCCCGGACCTAGAATTGTCTGGTGCCCATTCTGTTCTATCACCTGACGCCCCTGCATCATGAGGACTGCGAAATAGCGGTTTTCATGCTCGCTGCGAGCCTCCCGGAAGCGGCGGCTGACAGTCTGTCGGGAGGCCGCGATGCTGGATAGGCGGAAATTCTCGAAACGCTGCGAGCGCACCGTACCAAAAAAATCGGTTTTCGAGATCGACGATACCTGAACGTCCGCGAACAGGCGCAGGATGATTTCCCGCCAAAATTCGACCCGGCGTTCTCCCGAGGGTTGAACCGACAGATCCACGACCGGATCGGTCCAGTTTCCATCCATCAGGAAACGGGCGTTGCGTGCGATATCATCCGGTTCGACCATGCCTGCTCTCCCTCCCATCATTGCCGCCCCTGATGAAGACCCGTATGCGCCGACACCTCGGTTCCTCATTTGGTCGTGGGCGGGCTGACGAAAATCGGTCGGCCTCGCGGGGTTGACCTCGGCATTGCAGGAGGAACGTAGGAAGCTTGTCCGTTTTCTAGAAGAACCGGCATGCCGTGGGGCGTGTTGGCGTGGGCCTGCCCCCATGCGACCTGTCGTGCACCGAGGATGTCAGATGTCATGATACCCTTGCACGCCAGCAATTTCTCTAGCGCAGCCGCCCATTGGCGATAGTAGGTATCGTTGACGCATTCACCGGGCTCGGGCGATATGGTCGCGACTGCGGTGGAAAAGGTTTTTACCCATTCCGGCCAGGTGAACGCGCCTTGCTGGTGAAGATGCACGGCAAGCCCCCAGATCCGGGCGTGCCATGGCGCACCGAACGACGCGCTGTCCATAGGAATGGCGGAAGCGAGATTGACCGGCATGTCAGGCGTGCTCCAAATAATCGTCCCAAAGATCGATGTGGACACAGTCCCGGGCTGGGTTGTCCTCACTCCACAGCTCCGCCGCCTCGAAGCGTACATTGTAGACATGTTGTGGCGTTTCGATTCCGCCATGCGCCATGGTGTCGGGGAAGGAAAACACGCCGTGATCCATGACGATCACGCCGGTGCGCCCGCGGACATAGCGGGGCAGGCGGGTATGGCCTGCCGGGTTGATGTTGCGGGCGCGCACGCGATCGCCCACGCTGAATTTGGGTGCAATATCGGCGTCGACGCGGGCAGATGCGCCGGTGCGCACCACGACCGGCACGAGATCGGGCGTCAGGATCGTCATGCTCACAGTCCCTTTTCCATTTTGTCGTAAATTTCATCGCGCGTCAGGACCTTGCGCGAGACGAGAATGTCCTCGATGGCATGGACCCAATGCTCGTAATAGCTCGACCGGAGGTAGGTCGCTGGATCCATCAGTTCAATCTCGTGCCGGAATTCATCGACGTTGAAATGACCGCCCGCGAAGGTCGCGATAAACAAACCGAAGATGCGCCGTTCCCAGTCAGCCGAGAAGACGGGCTCGCTGGCGGTCGGGTTGACGGGGCCCATGCCATGCATGCCGCCCAGATCGTGAATACCGTTCATCACAAAGCCTCATCGAGAGCGGTATCGATCGACGCGGATGCGGTAACGATCCCGGTGCCGATCATGGAATCACGGGTGATGATCGCAGCGAGTTGCTCGGCAGACCATCCTTCCGTACCCGCTGGGCGCATTGGCAGCACCATGTAGCGCAGTTCGGCACTGCTATCCCAGACGCGTACCTCTATGCTATCGGGCACGAAGAGGCCGAATTCCTGCAGGACCGTGCGTGGTTCGCGCACGATGCGCGCACGATACGGGGCTGCCTTGTACCAGGCCGGAGGCAAGCCAAGGACCGGCCATGGGTAGCAGGAACACAGCGTACAGACGATAACATTGTGGATGTCGGGTGTATTCTCGACGATCACCATCTCTTCGCCCTGAACGCCGGAAAATCCGAGTTCCGCGATGGCGTCCGTGCCGTTCTCCATCAACCGGGCATGATAGGCGGGGTCCGTCCACGAACGCGCCACGACCGCCGCGCCGTTGCGCGGTCCGATGCGGTTTTCATACGTGTCGACAAGGTCGTCGAGGGCCTTTGTGTCAATAAGCTTCTTGTCCACAAGAAGCGACTCCAGCGCCTTGACCCGCAATTCGACATCGCTCGGCAGGGGGCCATGGTCGTGATCGTGGTGATGTCCGTGGTCGTCGTGGTGTTTATTCATGAGATGCTATTCCAGGCTCGTTAAAGAAAGGCCCGATTATGGGAAAACCTGCTCGCGCCAATTGACCGCCTGCTCGAAGGCATGCGCCGCACGATAGATCGTCGCCTCATCGAACAGTCGGCCGACCAGTTGCAGGCCGATCGGCAGATCGTCGCTCACACCGCAGGGCAACGAGATTGCCGGATGGCCGGATGCATCGAAAGGGGCTGTATTGCCGATCATCTCGAAGGCGCGGGCGAGGTTGTCCGACATTGGAGCATCCTGTGCGGGCAGCACGCTGGCCCGGATCGGCAGGGTCGGCATCAGTAGCAAATCATAATCCTGCAGGGCCTCGTCATAGGCGGCCCGCAGCTTGCGGGCGAGGTTTTGTGCCTTGCCGTAATAACGCCCATCATAGCGCTGATGCATGTAGGCGCCTACGATCATGGTCGTCTTGATCGTATCGGGCAGCTTATCAGCCTGCTCACGCCATTCTGCATGATGGGCGATCATGCTGGGCATATAAAGGCCACGCCAGTTATGGCCATGGCTGTTGCCTATCATCATCTGAGCCTGCGCGCCTTCGGTTGCAATCGCAAGCCATATCGCGTTTGCCGCCGCATGCATCGGTACCGAGACGGTTCCCACCGTCGCGCCGAGTGTCTCAAACAGGCGCGCCGCAGACCGGACCGCCGCATCAACAGCATGATCGAGCCCTGGCCAGACAAAACCCTCGGCCAGAATGCCAACGCGCAGCCCACTAACACCTTTGCCGATAGCTTCGGCGTAATCAGGCGCGGATGGCACCGCGATCTGTCGGGGGTCGAGACCATCCGAACCCGCGAGCACCTGCATCAAGGCCGCATTGTCCGCGACGGTAATAGTCATTGGCCCAAGGTGATCCAGCGTCTGCTCGATCGGCATGGCGCCGGTATATGGCACCAGGCCATGGGTCGCCTTGAAGCCGACAATTCCGCAGAAAGCTGCGGGAATACGCACTGACCCGCCCTGATCGCTACCGATTGCGAGATCGGCCTCCCCCGCAGCCAGCACGGCGGCGTTTCCTGAGGACGATCCGCCTGCGGAATGACCCGCCTTTCGAGGATTGATCACAGGTGCTGGGTAGCTCGTGTGGGAGCCGCCCGAGAAGCAGAAATACTCGCAGACGGTCTTGCCGGTTATGGTCGCCCCGGCATCGAGTACGCGCGTCACTACGGTCGCATCAATATCGGGCACATAGCCTGCAAAGGTGGAAGAACCGTTATCCATCTCCACGCCGGCAACGCAGATATTGTCCTTGATGACGACGCGCTTTCCTTTCAAGGGTCCGGCTAGGGCCCCTTTGATCGTCGTCTTGCGGTGCCATGCGCCAAACGAGTTTTCATTTCCTTTGGGCCGATAGCCCGGTGCCCGCGCATAGGTTGGCTCAGGCAGGTAATCAGGCATGGCATCAAGCACGTCATACGCATCGAAGCTGGATTGCAGCACCGCTTCGTAGGCGCCGAGTTTGGCTTCCGGCATGTCAAGGCCGAGGGCACGTGCGATTTTAGCAATCTTGGCGCGATCCGGACGTTCGATCGTCATTCTGCTGCATCCCGCATCATCCCCGTTGCCGGGTGACAGTTGATATATTCGTAAAACTGGTGCGGTCCGTCAAAAACCGAGACTTCATGATAGAGGCGAAGCTCTCGGATCCCGGCGATAACTTCAAAGAACACGCCGAAAATCTTGAGGTGCGTCGGGTGGTTCTCCGCCCAATCCTCCAAATGACCGAGCGACTTCCAGTGACCGATATTATAGCTCTCATCGCGCAGGTTGCCATCCAGATCGATTGATTGCACATACCGATTGCTGTAATTGCCAACTTCCTGCCCATGATCACGCAGGAAGTTCATTCCGCTGCGCAATGTAGGCTCTATCCGGTCCAGGTAAAGCGTACGTTCGGCTTCGCCGGTGTCGCTCCAGTCCTGTCCGGATCGGATCAGCGCGAGATTATCATGCGCGTGAACTAGAACGCGTCTGCCGTCGTTGCTTTTTTGTACCACCTTGTGCAGCGTGCCGCTGGCCAGCATCGCGTCGGTCTGCGAGATTGCGAAACGATCGCGCATCGAACCCCAGTATCCATGCTCTTGGATCTCATCGCTGACGCGGTCCATGATACCGCCGACACCCGGGAAATTATTCTGGAATGCATAAAGCGTCTCGAACTGGCGGCTGTCTGGCGCCACGCACTCGCGGAAATACCCGATCGTCTCATCAAGGCGCTCCGGCGAAGCCCACCACCCGGAGATTTCGGGATCGTGGCACCAGCGCTCATAGCTCTGATAGTTGCGCCAGTAACCCACAACCATGAAATTGCCGTAGCCCTGATTGTCCTCGTGGAAGGTCAGATCGTGCTTGCCCGGTCCATCGACATGGTCGAAATCTCCGACGATCTTGCGCAAGCCCGCAAGAGCGGCCTCGCGCTGCGCCACGTCCTTGTATTGCACCCCGAAGTATCCCATCGAGACGCGCTCAAGATCCGTATCGGCGCGCGCGACATACATTGGAAACGGAGGCTGGTAATCATCGGACACGCGCTTGGCTATGGTGCGCGGACAGCGAAGATGGGTGTCTACTGCGGATTCCATATGAGGACCTCGTATAAATGGCGTGACGTGACCGGAATTAGAAAATATGGGCGTAGCGTGCCTGAAGAGCGAAATTGCTGGCCAGGCCGTTGGATACGGCGACATCCGTGCCAACCTGCAGAAGAACCTGATCGTGCGGAGCAACGAAGCGGATCGCCGTCGCGTTCAGGCGCGTGCTGGCGGAGGCGGCCGTGTTTGGAACTCCGTTCAGCAGCGTCTTGCCGCCCCAGATCTGGGAAATTCCCAGTGCGAAGGTTGTTTTGGGATCTGGCATATATCGGGCGATCCCTTGAAGGAAATAGCTCTGCTTTTGCGCCATCCGACCATTAAGCTCATTAAAGCGGTCGTTGTCGCCATACCAGATGACATCACCCATCATATCGAACGCGAACTGTCTTCCGAAATGATGGATGTAGGCCCCTTGAAAATCAAGCGACACGCGATGCTGTCCGAGGTTGAGCGGGCGTCGGCGGTCATAGCTACCGGTGGGCAGGTACAGATAGATCGTGCCGCTCAACGTATCGTGCTGTGTATTGAGGCGGTATTTCAGTGGCGCGGTAAGGATAAGATCGCCCACTCCGGTCGTTCCGCCGAGCGCACTTGCCGCCCCTGAGGTAGAAATGCTCCCGAACGGGAGAAGTGCCTGCGGATCGATCGTCAGGCGGTCGGTCAGGGAAAAGACATGAAGGAGACGCGCAATTCCGAGATTTGAATGAACGTTGAAATTTGTGGTCTTTGTAGCGCCAGAATACAGAGTGTCCGTGTTAACGTAGTTGTAATAGACAACTCCGATAGTTGAATTAATGGGAAACTGTTCATAATCTCCTGGATTGACTTCTGCCGCGCGGCCTGAGCTACACAGTCCGATCATCGCGCCGATTGCGGCAAGAGCGGTACTGGTCAACGCTGTCTTCAGTAATCTCTTCAGTTGGGACATGGGTCGGTATACCTGCGGACAAAGTGTGGAAAGCGGGTGTTTGCACTATATTTGGCGCCGGGCGCGGATTAGGAAACATTCCGGTATCGATACTACTAGGGTGGGTCCTTCAGGTCTCGACTGTGTAGGAACAAAAACTTGTCTAGATTGGCCCTTCCCGCAGTGTCGGCTCAGAACTGGCCGCCGTGCTGTTGCATTAACTTTGGCACGGTAAAAGCGGGCGCTGAGAACGTTCTGCAGGAGCTAAAAGTGGCTTCGATTTCCACGCGAGTTAATAGCGCACGCGGTGTGGCTATATTTCCGTTTCTCGCTGAGCCTTCGTCTTGTCGAAGAGATGCTGCTCGAGCGAGGTATAGTCGTTTCCTATGAGGCAATCCGTCGGTGGATCCTAAAATTCGGCGGAGCCTGCTCCTGCGTCGCAAGCGAGCCATGTCCCGCGATATCTGGCACCTGAAGGAGGTCAGGATCGTGATTCAGGGTCAGCCTCACTAGCTGTGGAGGGCAGTGAATCAGCACGGGTATGTACTCGATGAAATCCTGCAGACCCGCCGAAACACCATGGCAGCAAAAGCTACGCGCCGGTCGGATGATCACGGGCAGGCTCAAATCCTACGAAGCAGCCAGACGCAAGATGCGCCTGTCGATACGGCATCTCTCGCATAAAGGTCTGAACAACAGGACAGAGAACAGTCATCTTCCCTTGCGAAAACGCGAACGTATCATGCAGAAGTTCCGTTCACCGGGCGGGTGTCAGCGTTTCGTCTCTGTCTTTTCAGCCATCCGAAATCTCTTCGTCCCGTCCGCGCCCATTACCACCGCTCTTTCGCGTCACATCCATCGTGTCCGGGCTCTCGCCCAATGGAACAACGCGACCGCTCCCAGCGCCTAAATACCCATTCCCCGGGCGTCGCCTAACTGACGTCAGTTAACGTGACATCACCCCTTCGATCAAGGTTGGTGCCTTCCTGATCGCAGTGGGTCTCTCATGACAAAATTTCTGAAGCCTTCACAAAGAGGTAGCGTGGGTTCCTGACTATATATCTGGCTCTTTCCCTTAGAGGTATTCTCCGATTTTCGGTCAGCAATGGGCCGTTTACCTGCTGCGCGAATTGAATGATTTTTTTAACGCTTTAACCCGATCCAATAACTGAATCAGACCCGCTTGAAATCGTATCCAAAGCTTTCGAAAGAAAAGAGGCAACGTTTTCAGTGCTTCCTGGGGCTGCCATCTCCAGAAGTACAGCGCCCTCGACGATGCTTAAAAGCGCAGCGGCCCGACCGCTATCAGTGTGGCCTGGCGATGGCGCTAACTTACTGTCTATCCAATCTGTCCATGATTTCACAGCTCCCGGTCCAATCCGATCATATGGCGCTTCGCCACGTGCACTTCGAGCTATAACCTCCGTCCATAGTTTTACGAAGGGAGCTATTTCAGGGTCATGAACCATTGCAAGAACACGTATGAGAAATTGTCCCGGTGAAGAGCGAGAACCATCATCAATCCGCAAAAGTAGAGCGGACAACCTTGTGCTGACTTGCTCAAGGACATCGACAATAAGTTGCTCTCTCGTTCCGAAATAATAGATCAACATACGATCACTTGTTCCAATCTTCGTGGCCATAGCTCTTAGACCAAGTGTAGCAATTCCCTCTTCAAGGGCTAAGTCAGCAAGAGTACTTGCAAACTGGAATTTGCGGGATCGCATCTCATCTCTTGATTTCGATGGTGATGCAGGCGGCGAGGAAAATTTAAATGTTCTCATCAGAATCATGTAGCACTCGCTTCATAAAGAATATACGTAGTGGGTGCTACAAATGAGAGGAATGGATATGTTGCGCCCAAAGCAATTTGTAATTTGTGCTCTCCTGGCTGCTTCCTTCTGGGCATCAGCCACGCTTTGCATCAAGTTTTACCCAGTGGCGATAAACGCCGGAATGCAAGGAAACCTCACGTTTCTCACCAGCATTCCTGTGAGCTGGTTCTCAATCTGGTTAACCTGCCGATTGGCTCGGCTGGAACCGCACCAGATTCTTGCGGGATGTCTTGTTGTGCTTGGAGACGCCATGATAATCGATGGTGCTGCGCTCCGCTGGTTTCCCCATGTATATGCAGGGAACGACACAGTGACACGCTATGGCGCGGCGTGGCTTCTCTGGGGATACGGCCTTGGCGCCTGGATCGCGCTTGCAATGGCGAGCCGTTCAACACGAGCCAGGAACAACGCCGGCAATGTGAGCAGTGCTAATGTTCTGCCCACGCAGTGATAAAGAGGCAAAGGCTGCATCTTTTATTGTGACACGAACCTCAATGCGGCCGGTTCCGCATGTGTGCACTTCACGCGTACATAAATGCACTTTCGTATTGTGACCCCCCATCTGCCCGGTGAACGGAACTTTTGCATGATGCGTTGGCGTTTTCGCAGGGGACGATGACTGTTCTCCGCCCGGTTGTTCAGGCCTTTATGCGAGAGATGCCGGATCGAGAGACCAAGTTTGCGTCTTGCTGCCCCATAGGATTTCAGCTTGTCAGTGATCATGCGACTGGGGCGCAAACCCTGCCGTTTCAAAAGCCGGGTCAACAGACGCTTGGCTGCTTTGGTGTTCCGACGGGGCTGCAGGATTTCGTCGAGAACATACCCGTCCTGATCCACGGATCGCCAGAGCCAGTTAAGCTTGCCACGGATCACGATCCGCACTTCGTCCAGATGCCAGAGATCACCAGGCCAGGCCTTCCTGCGACGCAGGGAGCGGGCATAGGCCGCCCCGAACTTCAGGCTCCATCGACGGATCGTCTCATACGAGACGACTATGCCCCGCGCGAGAAGCATCTCTTCCACAACGCGAAAGCTCAAAGGGAAGCGGAAATACAGCCATACCGCATGAGCGATCAGCTCACGAGGAACTCGGTGTCGTTTGTAGCTCAAGCATGACGCTTTCACCACCCGCGTCTAACACGCCACAGTCAACGTGACAGCACCACAAAAAAAGGCGCCCCGAAGGACGCCTCCTGGCCAGCTAGGGCCATGATTTCGGAAAATCTCATATCATGCGGCCATATACGAGCTCATTCGTGACGTCGAGCGCCTGCACGGACTGCGTTTCCAGGTCCACATACTGGATATTGCAGATATAAACGCCGACGCTCGGGTTATCGATCAGTGACACTGATTGGCTGGGTCTGATCGACAGCCGGTTCCTGTGCCATCTGTTCAGCAACAAGCGCCTGTATCTCGCCGAGATTGGCTGGCGAGCCGATCTTCGACGGCAAGCCGGCGCCGTGATCCGGTTGCCATATGTAATCACCTGCATTGGTGCATAGCCGTCTTATAATGGCCTGCCTGGTCTGATCCGCGCCGCTGACCGTAGCGAGGCCACCGGCAGTATCAAGGTTCAGATCGCCACCGCAGAAGTGTGAGATAGCCGTCATGCAACAGGCGCCCCCGTATTGCTGCCGTTATTGCCGTTTGTGTGGATATGGGACTTGCCGCTGATGCCGGCGGCCAGCACGTCTCGATCCGATGTGACCGTGCCCCCTGTGATCGACAGACCCGAAGGCCCGAGCGTCATCGTCACGCTCCCCATTCGCCAGACCAGCCCCGCATTCGTCATGGTTTCGGTCGTTTGCCCGGCGCCGGAATAGAGGCCTTGCGGCGTCATATGCCACCAGGGTGCGTTTTGCGCGGCGGCAGCTGCAGCCTGAGATCCTGAACCTGTTTGCGCGCCAGACGGCGGCGCGCCGCATCCGGCCAAGATCAGCAATTCACCGGCCTGGGCTAACTTGCCTGTCTGCGGTGAAACAGGGGGCGTGACGGCCGTATCGTATTGAAAGGCGTTGATCTGCATATGCTCGGCATCGCCCTCGATCGGGATGAGCAGGACATGCTCTCCGATATTCGGCAGACGAGCAATCCGGATATCACCGGCAGCCAAGGCAGCGACTGGCAGCCAGCCGCTCTCGATCCCCTCCGGTTGCACAAGCACCTTGGCGGCGTGGTTCACCGGGTCGATCGAGGTGATGATGCCATGCACGGTCTTGGCAATCATGCCGCTCGCAGCGGCGGCGATCTGTCTTGCGTCATGCATCGTCAGCAGTCTCGTCCTGTGTCACATCGCGATTTCGCAGCGTCACATCCTGCTCAAAGCCGCTATCCCATGAGAACGTGCTCGAAACAGCGTAAACCGTGTAGCTCTGGCCATCCCATGTCGAGTTGGTGCCGGTCAGGGTGAAGAAATCACGCGGCTGAAGCGAAATGCGTCCAGGGATCGTCATATGGACTTCGCGCCCGTGAGCCACGATCTCGTCGTATTTCTGCTTGGCCGTGTTCTGCACGTCCTGCATCGAGCGGCCCGGCACCTTGAAAGAGTGCAGCGTGCCAGCGTTCGCAGCTTTCTTCGGCGACCCGCCTTCCGCTGACCAGTAATACTCGAACTTGGCCCTCTGCCGGCTGTCCCAGGACACGACATGCACGACCGCGCCCTTGGCGATCTGGTAGTCACGCTTGAAGCTCAATGGCAGGGCGTTGGAGACGATCGCCTTGTCCGGCCCAGAATCCTGATATTTCAGCGTGTGTGTCGCCGCCGAACCGTCATTGCTGGTCGGATAGGGCTTGCAGATGATTGTCTTGCCTGAAGCATACAGGTCGCACCCCGCCGAATTGGCGATATACCGGGCCAGATCGAACGCCGTCTGAAAACGGCCATGTGCGCTGTGTGACAGACGCTTGTGTTCGATCTGCCAGTATTGACCGGTCATGCTGGCGGGAGAGGAGACCTGAGGCGTGAGGCCAGCAGCCGAGATCAGCGTCGTCATGAGATCGGCGCCGGTCTTGTTGAGCCACGCATCCCGCACGCGCAGGTCGAGCAGTTTCGCGAGGTAATCCCGGCATTCGACGACAAGGGCGGTGCCAGTCGGAGTCCACTCGACGTGATCCATGAGGCCCTGGAAAACCGTCACCCGTTGCGCGCCGGCCGTGGCCTCGTCCCGCATCTGGATTTGCACATCGGTATCGGCCGACGCAGTGCCGGATGTGACTGCCTGATCAAACCAATAATTGCCGGTGATCTTCGCAAGCGCCGCACGATCAACCGCGAGGTTGATTTCTGCCGTGTCGGCCCGGCTGTACCGCGTTCGCGAAAGTGCGAACCGCTCGAGGCGAGTTTCCGGGACGGCACGGCCATTGACCAGAATTTGCGCCCTGGGCTTGCGGGCCATCCTGCGCCCTGCGGAAACGGTGATCGTCTCGCTCATGAAGCAAGTCCCGGCACACCGCTATTCTGCGTCGGGTCGATATTGGGAATCTGCAGGGGGACGGGGGAGGGGAGCCATGTAAAGTCGGGATCAGTCATCCCGTTCAGCTGGGCGATGCGCCACCATTGCGTGGCATCATTCAGTTGGCTGGCCGCCACATGGTAGAGCGACACATCGGCCGCCGTGATCTGGATTGTCTGCATGGTGCGCCCGATCAGCCATGAACGGAAGGAGAGGGAATGGCAGCGTTTGTCGCGGTAGC
This sequence comes from Asaia sp. VD9, assembly GCF_037150015.1. NCBI lineage: Bacteria > Pseudomonadati > Pseudomonadota > Alphaproteobacteria > Acetobacterales > Acetobacteraceae > Asaia > Asaia sp. VD9. The sequence continues at coordinate 105,024 of NZ_JBBCQM010000010.1, forward strand.
TGCATTGATCGCGGCCCGATTGATAGCGCCGCCTGCATCGACGGCCGTGCTAGCCAGCTGGGCATTCTGCGAAAGAGCCGTGAGTGAGGCTGAATTGTTGAGGGTGATCCCCTCGAGGTTCTGTCCGGTCTGCGTAACCAGATCCATCAGGCCGCCGCCAGCAGATTGCAGCCCACCAATCACGGATGAGGCAGCACTCGGCAAGGCTGACAGGTTCGTTCCGGCCGTGGCCGCGCCTTGTACGATTTGCAGCTTGTCAGACACCTGAGCCAACGCGCCACCAGCGCCGATCAGATTGGCGATAGGGGCAACCTGCCCGACGACTGTCTGCACCTGCCCTGCAAAGTGTGAGACGCTCTGGGAGATCGTGCCGACCGTGCTGGTGATAGAGGTCAAGGCGCTCGTTGCGTCGTCTCCAATCAGATGCGAAAGCGCGGAGGTGGAAACGGTATTCGTGTTCGCCGACTCACCGCGAAGCTCGAGCACGGGGAAATAGCGGCAGATCGCGCCTTTTGCCTCGTAGGAGTAGCGATAGGCCTGCACATAAACCTGAATGGACATGCCGGCGACCTGGAGCCTCACCGGCTGCCCTGCGCGCCGTATCTTCGCCAGGGACTGTGCGCGTCTGGGCAGAAGGGCCAAGGAAGATACCTTCCATTTCGATCCGGTTGGGGTCATTGCCGCCCAGATCGATCACCCGATCGCCACCTGGCAGGCGATGGATCGTAATTTGCTGCTGACCACCAAAGGTGACGCCGCTTGGCACTTCCATGCCAGTGAGGGTTACCGAGCCGATCGTGACGGGCGCAGTCGCTCCAAGGCGCGACACGGAACCGAGCATCGTCTCGATGTTCAGGAGCGTGTTCGCCATGATACGTCCAATAAAAAAGCCGCTCGAAAGCGGCCTGGAAGACTACTGCACCAACTGCCAACGCCTGCCGACAGGCGGCGCTGATGAATTGCGCGGGATATAGGGATAACCGGACGTATTCAGTGCTGGGGTCTCAACCATCCGCTGCAGCTCCGGGTCAGACCGCAGATCGAGGGGCTGATATCGTGCGCCGAGACCGCCCATACTGCCGCCATCTGGACCGGCAACCTGAATGCATGCGCTCGCAGCCTGATCGAAAGGCAGCGTGCCATTCGTTGAACTGCCATGCGCCATTTGCTGGCGCACGCACTGGACGTCGGTCGTACCCGGAAGGCGACCCAAGCCAGCACAGCCGGAGAGAAGCGCCGCAAGTGCCAGAGGGGGAAGGTATCTCAGCATTGAACCTGCCTGTCATTCAGAGAGGCCCGATTGTCCGGGCAGCCTGCATTCGGCGATGGGCGCAGGTCTTTCACGAACCACACATCCCTATCCCATATGGCCATGCAGTACGAGGAAATCAGGATCAGAACGCGCTCTCGCCTGCTTCGACAGCCATGAGGTGCTTGTCCCAGCTTTCCTCCGTGGGAGGCCGGAAGCCGCCCGGCGCCACACCGTAACGACCGTCCAGATAGGCTTTGATCTGCTCGCGTGACGGGATGACCATCGGCCAGTGCTGCGAGGCGGCGACGTTGGTCGCATAGCCATCCTGCCATACGTCTAGCATCCGTTGCCCGCTCGCCGTCATCGGACCAGAGGCGCATTTCGCCGCAACCTCGGCGAAGGGCGTTGATCCGAGCAGCCGGTTTACGCACCGCGCGTCGGTCTCGCCGGGGCTTTTGCTATGGAAGTAGCAGCCGCTCAGGAGGGGGAATGTCGCCAGAAGCAACAGAGCACGGGGGGATTTCATGGGGGAGATTCTGGCGCTGCGCCGCACTCAGTGTCAACGGTAGTGCCAATTCCCCTAAGCGAAACAGACGCACCTGAATCCCGGCTATGTGGGAGAGCGACTCTCTGTCCACGCAGCCAGTCAAATTATGCTCTTCACGGCTATTGTTTAATCGAAATTGACAGCCGCGAACAAAAAGAAATTTCGTTAAAAACACTTGACCATGCTCAGATATATTTCGTTAAAATAGCGTCACAAAGTTACATTTCGCTGCGAGGGACATAAATGACAGACACTCCATCCTGGACGCCTGTCACGCCGACAGCGCTGTCTGACGAGCAGCTGCACAAATATCTGAACGGGGCAGGGAGTACTTCTGTAACGAGTGGGGACAAACTCGCGGCACTTAATCCCGGCCAGGTCTCCGATCCCCGCTTGCTGACATTGACCGGCAAAAGTGCGGATTATGGAGCGGCTGCAACCGGAACTTACGACTACAGCCGCGATGCCCATCTCCAGGCCATGGACGTGCTCATGACGTCCTGGACAAACGCTGCGGTGTCGACGTCAGAGGCTAAGCCCTCCTCCTCGACCGATATATTATCGACATCGACGCAGGGCGCGCAGAACATCACGACCGTGAAGATGCTTGAAGCTGCGGAGAGTCAGAAAGACCCCGACGAGACCATAACCGTCCACGGTGATCCTCCCACCTCTGGAGGGGGATATGTCCCTGGCTTCTCCGGCGGCGGACTTGGTGGCGATGCGAACGGTAATAGCACCTCACGTGATGAGGCGGGGCGAATGCCCGCATCGGTCACAATCACTCCGATGCATTCCATCAAAACAGTGAACGTAAACGGGATACCATATGTCGTCGCGCCAGACGGACAGGGCCTCGATACCTATCAGACCCCATCCGGCGCCTGGCATGCTCTACCGTATTCAATGCTACAATATGCCGCCGAAGAGGCGGCTCGAGCGGTACTCGGAATGTCGGCAACCGATGGAATCATGAGCGTTGCCTATGATCTCGCCCAGAATGGCAATGCCGGATCCAGCGACTTCAGCCAGCAGGTCCAGTCCGCATACGCCTATTCGAGCGGATCAGCAGCAGATCTGAGCAAGATCATTACAGATGTGCAGAATCGACCGACCAATGCTGGCGATAATACATGGATACGTGGGCAGCAAAACACCCTCGCCAGCGGAGCGCAGAATCTCCTCCAGATACGACAGTCCCTGGCACAATGGACCGCAAATGACGGTCAATACGATTCGACTTTTTCCACTGTGCACGGCTTTGCGCCAGTTGCTACGGACCGCAACTATGCCGCAACGATGATCGGTAATGGATGGTCCGTGCAGGACTACCGCTGGAGCGAAGCCCACTCCGATCGGGCGGTCGCAGATATAAAGAATTTCTACAAGATCATCCTCGGCCGTGACGCCGATCAGGCAGGCCTTACGACCTACACCGACGCACTAGGCACCACGATGGATCGCGGTCAGGTGGCGAGTGCTATAGCGACCTCTGCAGAAGCAACGGGAAAGATCGATTCGTTCCTCCAGAACAGCTTCGGCCATGTCACGGACGATCTGCGCAACTCTGGCGCTGTTCTCCTCAGCAATCTCGCTCAGGCCTATCAGACTCTTCAATCCTATTCCTCCGACGGGCTACAGTCCTTGGCTGATGGCTATAAGACGACCTTTGGTCAAGGCAACCTTCTTCAGAGTCTCATGCCAAATACCTGGCAAGGATGGCTCGGCCTTGGAGCTAATCTTGCGCTTCTATTGACCCCGCCTGGAGAAGCTGTGGTTGCGAGTGAAGTTTTGGCGGTAGGCGCGGAAGATCTTCTAGCTATCGCTCTAGATAATGAAACCAACGTTGCTGTTGAATCACTAGGCGCAGTTGGATCCAGCGAAATCATCCCCATCGCGTCATCCTCAGAGTTAGAAGGTCTTTCCAGTTTTGTACCACGCACTAGCGGATCCACATTAGATATAGGGAATGGTACAATCGTGACTCAGACTGAGGGTGCCTTAGATAAAGCAGGAGCCCTCGTTTTTAAGGGAGGAGACTTCGACGCTGTATCTGGGTATTTTAAAAAACTGTCAGGGTATTCGGGGGATTTGTCTGATATCAGAATAAATTCGAGCAACATACCAAATGGTGGCATCATATATAAGATCAAAACTAGTTCAGGGGATATGGTCCTGAGAAACATTACAAGCTCTGCAGGGGATTGGACGATAGTATTAGGAAATAGACTTTCAAACGGAGTAAAAGAGTTAAAATTTCTTTTTGGTGGAGAATGAAATGTCTGATAAATTCGAGGCTCTAGTTAAATTTATCAAAGGAGAAAATGCTTACAACATATGGAATGACCTTAATGCCAGATCGGACGAGACAGTAGATACCAAAAAATCCATTTTGGAGCTTATAGATTTCTTTGCCTATCTTCTCTCGGCAAATATAATAATAGAATATGATTTAGAAAAACAATGCCCTGTGTTTTCTGGAGATTCGCCAAGAAAGGCAGCCGAAAGGATATTTGGCGACTTTTTCGAAAAAAATCCGATCATTCCTGATAAATCACCCTCAGACAGCGATGATTTTGTCGCTTATATGATCTATAAACGAGGCTGGGTGTATCTCTCTGAGGGAACGTGTTTGATATTCCCAGAGTAGTAATATGGCTTACGTGTCCCTTCATTTTCTCGAGAGAGCGAGTGTGCTTCGCGCAAGGAAAGTAAGCCGAGTGATTAGTATGGGATGCTGTAATACAAGGGGGCGGCAGCCCCCTTTCTTGCTCGCGCCTAACGGAACTCCTGCGCCCCGCCTGACTTGAGTCATCTCTCCTCTGGAAAACGACGATGACAAACAAGCCGAACCCAGCCAAGCCGGGGAGCGACGAGCCGTTTGAGCCGTATCCCGACACGAGCCCGCAGCAGGACGACGCGCCTGAGCACTCCGATCATCCCGAGGATGGAGGAAAGCCCGCAGTGACTATTAAAAATCGACCCTATCCAGCCACTGTGCCTGAGATTTGCACGTCAACGGTAACATTCGACGCGGGAACCGGGGAAAACGAAGTAGTCTCGGTGTAAAATACCTGAACTGTACAACAGGTAGAGCTCAAAGCCGTGACCTTGTGGAAAAATAGATGGGGACCCCCATCAATGATCTGAGCGAATATTTTGGGCGGCGTGACATAAGGGCGTCTAAATTGGATTTGGATAGATCCGTCTTGCGAGGTCGGCCCCGTATGGATATCGCTCGCTATACGTTGCTCAGTCACATAAGAGCTATACAGGAGATCACCCGGTGCCGGGTTGGCCAAAATGCTTCCAAATGTGTTGGCAGTATCTATGATATTCGTAATGCCCAACCCAGCTTTGGCTATGTAGCGATATTGGCTGCTGGGCGAGTAGTTGCTTATTTCATGGAAGTTGCAACTTGTTACAAGGCCAGTGACTGTTGTGCTTGTGACATTGTTTACATATATATTGTTAACCGCATCGATTGTGTTGCCCCTCCCAAAGCTGCAATCTGACACATTAAAGTTGATGTTCTGGGCACTGTCGGCATGCACGATCATGATATCGGCCATTCCGCGATTGCTCTCGAAATAGACACCGTACAGGGAGAGGCAGTTATTGTTGCCGGCGCCTCCGGTGCTATCGATGACAACGCCGCCTCCCCATGAATTATCTCCGTTGCGGATACCGTTCCCCTCGATGCTGCCTCCGAAGACCCTGATCCCACCTGGATTGATTGCATACAAACCGGTTATTCCGTTCGCCCCAAAAACGCATTGAAAGAAAGAGAGCTGGTTGGGATAGGCGAAGGAACCCGGGTCAGCGAACAGGCCATGGTCGTGCGCATCTGTGAATTGGCAGTTGATGAACGAACTGCTCAAAGAGCCATCAGAATGGAATGTGTTGGATCCACCTCTGAATATGCAGCTGTAAAAAGAGGCATATGCGGTATTCTTCAAGATGAACGGCGTACCCAGCCCGTTGAGAATGGCGAATTGCATATCTCTGAAGCTTACTCCCGAGATAACCGAATTAGCGGCCTCCGACGGATGCGACTCAACTTTCACGATGAAGCTTGAATTAGTTGCTTCCGACGAAGACAATACAGAATTTGCCGAGCCGTCTCCATAAAATCCTATCCGATGTCCGAGAGTGCTCAACGTGTCGACATTGAGCACGATGTTTTCGACAATATAAATCCCTGTGGGGACGTAGATCATGCCGCCGCTCGTAGAAAGCGCTGCGATAGCTTCGTTGAATGCAGCGCTATCGTCCGAGGTACCGTCACCCTTGGCGCCAAAGTCTTTCACGCAAACGGTATAGTTGCCTGTCATTTGACCACCCATCAATTTTAAGAGATTTACGAACTACTTCCGGATATAAAACCATATACTACATTATCGGCTAAAAGTACATATTTAGATACAGAATTCTTCCCTCAATACCCCACACTCATCCCCGGCACCTGGGCATTCGCAAGCCCGTCGAACGCGCCCGACTGAGCCCGGTTGGAGCGACGGGCGTCATCCAGGTTGATCTGCAGGATTGCTCGGCCTAGTTCGCGCTTGTCGAGGGTGAGGGGGACCGTGAGGTGCAACGTTTGGCTTTGGGCGGCCTGTCGTGGAGGAACTGACTGTGAACCCATGCGAGGCCCCGATACGGAGGGCTGATACAGCGTCAAAGGCCTGTCCTGAGGCGAGAATAGCGGCTGCTTCGCGGCGCTGGGATCGATCACCCAATGCCCATGCTCCCATATGGGCTTGCGGTTGAGATAATGGCGCATGAAAGTTCGAGGATTAAGATCTGACCAATTCAGCGGTGCATCGCCGTAGATGGGCGTCTGCATTTCAGGGTGCGCTTTCAGCTGCGCAGCGTGGTCGGCTTTGATCTGATCCTGATGGTTCCACAGATTGACGGCCAGGATGATACCGCCGATTGCAACCGCAAGCGCCGTCAGCCCCGTTGCAGCGACAACCAAAGATCCGCCCTCGGCAACGAGGCCGATCTTACTCAATCCCGAACTCAACAGCCCTAACGATTTCACGCCCAGGTTGGCTACCCCGCCGATTGTGCGGATACCTCCGGCCATGGTTCCAAATGCGACACCGGCAATCGCCGCTGTACCGCCCAACGCCAGAAGAACGCCGAGACCCGCTCCTACACGCAGCATCCATTGTGCAGCCTCAGGGTGCGCTGCTGCAGCCCTCGTTAGACTATCAAGCCCGCGACTGATCCCCTGCATGATGCTCGCTGCATCTTTAGCGGCTGGGAGGCCGAGCGTTTCCATGAGAGACGCCCACGAATGGCGCATGTTCTCAAGCTGTTGGGTGTAGTTCTGCTGTGCTTGTTCATAGGCAGGTAGTCCAGAAGCCTGCTGTCGAAGTGTGGCATCACGTTCAATGCTGGTGCTCTGCTGAACGATGATAGCTGCTAAGCGGCGGCCAGTTTCTGTTGGCAGAAGCTTGTAGAGCTCGTCCCGCACATAGGCGTCGAAGCTCTCGGTGTTGCCGGGCTTACTGGCAACGCGCGTGTTGTAGTCGGCTTGCAGTTTGGGCGTGAGATAATCCTTGATCCAGGGAAAGAAACCTTGGTTCGGATCGTTGAGTTCGTCATTGCCAACAACTGCACCCCGTCCAACGGATACCACCCCGCCGCGCCCGACATGATACCCCTGCGCCCGCAGATCGTGCGCCTGCTCTGCGGTAAGGTGCCCCATATGTTTGACATCGGCGCCCGAGAAGATCCCAAGCCTCTGCATCTCGCGAGCATTCCGCTCCGGCATGATCCCGCCATAAAAAGCCCGAGACATTGCAGTTAAAGCGGTGCCGGCCCTGTATCCTCCCATTTCCATGGACGCAGTCATTGTTGCGTTCCAAAATGCCTCTGGCGTCATCCCACGCGCCGTCACCGCACTCATTTGCATGACATTCAGAAGGTCTTGTGGCTTGAGGTTTCCACCCGATGCCTGGAGTGTCCGGGTCGCGGCGTCGAGGTACCTGGCAAACCGCCCCTCATCGAAATTGCCGTTGGCGTCGTAGCGTGCGCCTCCCTGCATTTCGACCGTGCGGAATAGCTGCTGCGATCCATGCTCCCCATAGAGGCTGCGGACCCTCAGGTAGTTCGGAAGAACAGCGTTGACCTCTCGGTAATCGTTGCCGTTCGGACCTGTGCCGACGATGCCGCGCAGTTCACGAATGGCATTCACGCGGTCAACGATGTCCGGTCCACGCACCTGGCTCATCGAGTTGTAGGCAACCGCCGTTTCCTGTGCGATCTGCTTCTGAGTCATGCCTGCCTGAAGCATGGCAGTCTGGGCGCGCTGAAGCTTGGCGCCAGCTTCGGCCATTGAGTTGACGCCGCGCAGCATCTCGCTGCCGATGAATACACCGCCGAGCCCTGCGACAAGCAATTTGACGCGACCGAACGTGCCTTCGAGTTCCTTGGCTGCGACATTGACGCCCAGCACCTTAGCCGCGAGCGTCTGCAAGACCTGAGAGAAGTTGTCGGTCATGCCGATCGCGACACCGATGCGATAGACGTCAGCCATATGCTATACTCCGGACATGCGCCCATCTCGTGACGAAACAGACGACGAATTTGATGATGGTGGAACGCCTATGTGGCGTCAGATGCAGGCAGATATGGTCGCTGAGATGCCGCAACTGCGGGAGTGCAAACCTGAAACGGCCTCGGCGCGAAAACCTACCGGCCAAGTGAGGCGTGTTGTTACCACCGCGCCCAAACAAGCATCTCATGGGCGCAGGATGGCGCCGCACGATCTTTCTTCAGCGGCGCTCCTGCTGATCGTGTGCGGACCAGTAGTGATTTATTTCATGGTCGTGTTTGCAGTATTCGCTTACTGGCTGCTCGACGACGCGATCACTGCCTGGTTGGGATTTTAGGCGAGGGCAGGGCGCATTCGCTGCACCGGGGCCAACGCCTCTCGCCCGAGTAGCGCCGCCTCCTTATGAACAGCCACTGAGGCAACTACAAAGCCTCGGCAGCACATCGCGAACGCTTCCATCTCGATTTCCTGTGGCCTCGCGGTCTGCTTCAGCGCCCGTGTCCTCGGGTCGATGTCGCGCTCGGGCCAAAGCAAGCGGAGCCGACCGCCGCAGTTCTGCACCTGATCGACCTGATCCGCGCCGCCAGCCGAGACGACATAGAGCCCTTCCTCGACGAAGCCCGCCACGTCCTGCCAGATCACATAGTCGCCCCGCCGCAGCGTCGGGAATAGCCCCATGTAATCGATCCGCTTGACATAATTGTTCGAACCCGCCGCGCCCGCCAATGTCAGAGCGCTCATGACGCTGCCTCCTTCGAGCGGGAGAAAGGGCGCGGTGACAATTCCGTCCGGCCTTTTTTCCCTTTGGGGGCAAGCGTGCCTTGCCCGGTCATCTTGTCCATGTGGGCGCGGATCATTTCTGCGCCTTCGAACCGCATCCAGCGGGGAACAGCATCAACGTGGAACAAGTGCCGTTCCTGATCCCTGCTATGCCGGATGCTGCCGCCCAGATCGTTTCTGAGAAGCCAGTTCACGCACCGACGCGACATATTGCGGATGAGGCCGCCTCGGCCCTTTTGCAGCACCCCGGCGTTTTCAACGAAGAAGCGCATGGGGCGATAATCGGTGGTGAAGCCAGCCGATGGGTCATACGCCGTCATAGCGGTTTCCAGTCGCTCGACCAGCGTGGCTAAGCGCGCCTCTTGCGCGTCCATCCGGGCGGTGACCGGCAGCAAGGCGCGAGTGATCACGGCTTTGGTGATGCCACCATGCTGTCCTGCGCCTAGAGGAAGAGCTGCACTGATAGCTGCCTGCTCAACCCACAGAAAATAACGCCGAGCAAGACGGCCCATTTCGTTGTTCTCGATCATGGCCAGTTCCTTGGCCATGTCAGTCGTGAGACGGTATTCCTTGGTCTGCTGTGCCCTTGATTTTGAGCTCACCAAATTGGGGGAGCTCAAATCATCGTATGTTTCGAAGTCCATTCCGTCAGCGAATTCGTACTTCTCGATGCGGCCCTTGATCCACGTCGAGAAGTCCTTGCCGATCTTCAGACCGGCATGAAGTGAACGGCCATCGACGGCAAGGCACTTTCGGCCACCAATGGTGCTTTCGGTTGCAACACAGATGGTCGCGATTGCAGAAAACTCGGCGGGGACGGGGAGATTGGCGCTCATGCTGCGCCTCCCTCAAGTCCTGAACCCCGATACACATCCTCGAGCCTCATCTTGGCTTACTCAAACACGCGGTTTGCAAGAATTTGCGCCCGCTCCATGGGAATTCCGCTCTCAAGATAGGAGCCGTATGTGCGGGCACATGTCTCTGCGACGTAGGTCGCCGCATCCTCTAGAGCCATGCCCTTGGATTTGGCGGCCTCTACCGCGATATATCCCATTCCGTATGGAGTGAACTTGGGTTCGCCATCCTCGCCAATCACCATTGCGCCTGGCGGGCAGTTCGGACCGATTGCCCATTTATCTTCGTTTGTGCTATCTGCGGTCATCGCAGTGTCTCCTAGATCACTGTTGAGAGGCATCGGACTTGCTTTCCAGGGCGGGGTCCGGTGCCTTTTCTTTTTCCATTTCCTGCCGAAGCAAGAACGATATGTGAGCGCCCATCGTGCGCTCCTGTTGCCGCGCTCGCCGCTGAAGAAAATACTTCACGCCGGGCTCGAGCCGAATGTGGATTTGGGGGTCTTGTCTACTCATGGCTCCTATCACCGTGTTACAAGCGCATAGGTATCACCGTGATACGATTGCAGTCAATAGCACCGTGATATATTTTAGGCAGATGGCTAGAGGCGACCCAATGATCCATGTCCGTGTGACGGATGAACTGAAATCTCAGCTTGAGGAGACAGCGAGGGAGGCTGGGCGCTCCATCAATGCCGAGGTAGTACACAGGTTATTGCTTTCATATCGATATGAATCCGAGCGTGAGGCTGCGATAGCAAAAGCAAAAAGAGAGGAAGAAGCTCTATTCGGAGAAGAGGATAAAGAATGGGAAAAGATCCAAGAGGAAATGCACGAGGCCGATATGGCGAACGAGGGAGCTGCCAGAAGGTATGAATCTCTCATGCATCTGGATGGCGATCTCGATACAGAAGACTTACTGGATCTCTTAAAAATCAGGCTGGAACGCTTACAACGGCAAATCTATTGTCAGCGGAAACGCTAGCCCCGCTGTCTACTCACCTAGCGAGTGACATGCCGCAAGGCGAACATAAGGGCGCCGGAAATGATTGGGAAAAAGTAGGGTGTTCCTCCATCTACCTCGAAGTTCAGTCACCCAGTCGAAAGTTTATATGAAATATATGACCGCGCTCGATTACAGGATGACCATTCTGAGTGGCTGGAGAATAGCGTGCCTTATCAAGAAATCTAAAAGCAGCCGCATCAAGGTTGTGGTTCGTCGACGATATGATGCGGCAGTTTTGAGGTCTTCCATCGGTGGGGACGTCACAGGATGCGGTGATGTCGCCTGTCTCACCCTTTTTGATTAGATCTGCCGGATAGTAGGGTCTAGGTTGATTTTTAGGTGTGCTGGAACAGGACGTGAAGCACAGTAGTAGGACGGGGATTAAAACGCGGTGCATGTTCCCTTCTTCCCCTTGGGAAAGTTGAGAGTAAACTCCTACTTCAGCGATGCGGTCATTTGTGTCAAATCGGTTATTACTCGCTTAGCTGTGACCCGCTCGAGCACAAAGAAACGCCGAATGTAGAATGGACCATAGAGTTCTCGACGATATAGTCGAAATGCTGAATGAAGGTGCCTGGAATTATACTGTTTTCCTGCACTGCACCGAAATGCCTTTGCTGGGTCCAGTCAGTGAAAGCGCACTCATGAAAGCCGCCTTCGGGATTGATGCGGTAATTGGTGAGATCAAAGAGGTAGAGAAGGCGTCCGTTTGGCCCGAAATCAGGGATAATCTGCTATACGAAGGGAATCATGGCTGCGGCCCAGCACCTCAGACTCTTCGATCTGCAACGCTGCTTGGTTTGTTAGATGTTTTGAAAAGTGAAGTCGCTCACTTGGTTGATGCCGCAAGCACCATTGAGTCATTTTGGCTGAGCGAGGGGGACCCGGCATATCGAGTATACTGGGACTTCGGTTTTCTTTTCATGGAGAAAGAAGTGGCGCACGTTTTCTTGGGGTCAAGCTCCGACTAAAAGGCCCATTCTCGACGCTACAGTAACCGCGAGCCATATCCTGCATCTCCGTTATGGAGATGCAGATCGTGAGTACCGGATGCCGTCTACGGCGCTTGACGTGCCTTTAATTAAGGATATCGGACCCACTGGTCTAGAAGGGGGGGGCGATAAATTGACTTTGAGCGTTGCTGGGCTTGCAAGACCTTAAAGAACAGGCCGGTTCCGGCAGATGGTTTCGCGAGCCAGTCCGAGCTAATTCCGAGATTTTCGATTGCGATTGACGGTCTAATTGCAGGCACCCGATTGTTTTGCACCATATTGCGCCTGCGCCAGAGTGTAACCGTCTCCACCCTCAGATGACAGCTGCTCTATAAGCCCCCTGCACGAGAAGCCCCGCATATCGAGATATCTCGTTGCTGCTTCTGCGGCGTTAGCGTTCCAATCTACGGTCAAGCTATCCACCGCAACTGTCGCATCCGCCACCGAAAAACCCTCACCACCATCTGCCGATAGTTGTTGGATCAACCCCGCCCGTGAGAAGCTGCGCGTGCTCAGATATTGCTTCGCAGACCGGACGGCGTTGAACTGAGAGTTTGTCATTACAGCAGTAGCCAAGTCACTCGAAGCTGTTCCCATGGTGGTCTCGGTGTCGGAAGGCAGAGAAAGAGGGTTTCCAATGGCCCCTTTCACAACTGCATTAAGCGAGCCAGCAGACCCGGCCCGTTTGATAGGCCCGGCATCGTGTTCGAATGACGTATCAAGCTTGTCGCCTCTCAAAATCCCGTAGAGTTGATAATAGACCGCATCGGCTTGAGTGACTGTCGCCTGTGCAAATTTCCAATCCTCCGAGACAAGCGTACGTGCAGCAACCGACCCGCAAAGGCGATTCTTAGTAAGCGTCAGTGCAGCTGTAGTGACAACGGCGGCATCTGGCGTCGTGATAGACAGATCTTTCTGGACGAGATCGTTGCGTCGAGCCTGTTCTGCGGCGTCTACATCGGACCATGAAAGCGGATCTGAATGCTCAGCAAGATTTCTGTCGTCGCGCGGGTCTTCAAGGGGGCCGAAGTAGTGACCGCCCCACAGGAAGACTGCACCCTTCGGAACAACGATCTTGCCGTGGTCGAACTGCGCCTGGAAATCTGAGGGATAGCGCGGGTCTTCCTGCTTCGCGCACACGATCAATGAATTGTCTGGTGCCCCACGATAAAGCGCTGCGTAATCAGATCCTTGAGTGACATCGTAGCTAACTGGCCGGCTCGCCGCTTGGGGTGCATCCTCATCGTGGTGACGGACAAGCACCGATTCAGTGGGTTGTGTCGTTTGTGCAGCGGTGACATGGGGTTCATCGGAAATTGCCGACTCTGATTGCGGCCAGAGCGACTGTCCGATCACAAATATGCACAGCCCCGTAAGCATGGCCGCGATGCTGGCCAGTATGATGGCCAAAGTCCTCTTGAATTTCGCACCCACTTCACTCTCCCCCTTTATGCGGAGAGTGCCACCTTGGCCTTCGGTCTGGAAGCAGGAACGTCAAACCCCATCCAGCGGCAAAGCCCTATTCGCCACACCGTCACCAGTCAGGCTAGCAACAAAGCGGCGTTCGAGAGTCTCGCCCACGCCGCGTTGGACGTTACCCGCCACACCCTCGACCGGCACGCCCCAACCAAGGGCGAGTTCAGACCCACTGGTGAAAAGCTGCCGGCACGAGAGAAATAAATTGTGGTCGTCATCGATGACGAACACTGCCGTTCGACAAAATCCAACCGGGCGAAAGTTTTAGAAGCCAACCGTCTCCAATATAGTCGTCGCCCTTAATGGTTGAGGGACCAGCGACGGATGCCGATTTCCAGTCGTTCGAAATCAACACACCTTGCCGGACTGTTAGGGTGCCCCAGTCGTCACGTATGATTGCGGTGGGGTAGACTGTGCCCGACGGCGGCAAGGCAAAGACAGTCTGCGGGTTGAACTCGATCTTCATGTGAATCAACGGCACTCGCAACACGGGGCCGTCGACTAGAGCCGACTGCCACACCGCGGCCTGGCGGGCATGAGCGTCCGCCTTCGCAGTCTCTTGGCGCTGAATGTCCGCATAGCCGTAACGATCGCGGATCGACATCACCTGCGGCAAAGCGACGTTGCCAGTGGCACGATGCAACATCTCGCCGAGATCGCTGCCCGGCCGCACCTTTTTCCGCCAAGCAGGAGAGAGGCGGTCCAGTAACAGGCCGTAGGCTGGGCCAGAGGCATAGGCGAAACTCCGCACATACCCGTCGCGCTGATCGTATGTTGAGAGGGTGTCGATCGTTGATGGTACCGCCTTGCTGCCGGCGCCGAGACGCTTGCCGGTATATTCGGCGATGCCCTCCAGCATCTCCAACGCATTCTCCCGTTCGGCCGCGTCCTTCGTCAAACCGCGACGGAGCTTTCGGAAAGCGAGCGCGTCGCAGATCGCGGAACGCTGTGCGTCGCCATCAGTTCGTAGCGCCAACGCCAGTGCCCGCCATTCGAGGCGAAGGAGCATGCGCCCATCATACGTGTCGAGATGATCCGGTAGGTCTGCCTTCGGCGGAGGGAGGCGGGCGGGCTGGATGCGGTGATACGATTCATGCATCAATAACGTGTCACGCGCGACCATGTCCGACGGCAGCGGCAGCAAGACCATTATCCAGCGAATTCCGGCCCAGTTGATCGAGGTGTTGGCGATGCTGACGTCCGGGGGGAGCGTCCCGGTGAACAGCGAGCCCTCTGCCCGCAAATCATGCTCAGTCGTATTCCTGTCCGCATAGAGAGTTCGCGTTTCGGGATCGACGAGCATGATCGGTCCGCAAATGCTCAGCCCCCATAGCCGGCCGGCATCGTGCTGACATAAGTCATGCTGTTCGATGATGGCCTCGCTTGCCACCTTCATACTGCTACCTGACATGGACTGCGCCGATGCAGAAGCGGCGATACACCCAGCGACTCCAGCGATCGTACACCATAGCTGCCGATGATTTTTAGTACGCACTTGCCCGCATTTCCTTCCTTGGTTGGAGGTCTCTAGCGCGTAGATGTATTTTGCCTGTGCCGCCTCGGTACCCTAAGTCATTTTCGAGACACGATCGCAATAAAATCTCAATCTACGGTAAGATATGGAAGATAGCGTGGCGCGGATCGTTGTGGTGGAAGCTGACGACAGTGTTCGTGACACGATCGACAACCTGCTCGACAACGCGATCAGGTACGCCGGAGGTGCCTTCCTGTCACTGGAGGATGGGGTTAACGAGGTGTGCATCCACGGCGACGATCGCGGTCCCGGCATACCGGCCCGCTTTCACGCTTAGCGTGCGTTACATACCAATCTCCCACCGCTCCCCATCCAGCGGCAAAGCTCCGTTCGCCACACCGTCACCAGTCAGGCTGGCAACAAAGCGCCGTCCAAGGGTCTCGACCACCTCGTCGGTCTTTCTGATGAGAGCCCCGGCCAGGACCGTGCGGGGAGGCTGCTTGTCAGTCCCAAGCTCAAAATAGACAAGGTTCTGATCGTCAGAGCCAATATGGGCCTCGGAGCCATCAACCCGGTGGTTGATACTGTCGCGCATCGTGCCGGAGCGCAGGCCGGGGTCATTCTCGGTGAAGCCCTGTCGAACACGATCATCCTTGGTCGCATCCGCCAGTTCCGCCCATGGCACGAACGGCCCGGCCTGTTCCTGGTAATGGCCAATCTCGGCCTTGGCCTCGTGCTCGACAATGCGTGCGGCTTCTTCGAGAGCGCTTCGGGTGCGATGCTCTACCGCAAGAGCGGCCTCACCTAAAAAGGCGGCAAAGGCCTCAGGGGTGAAATCACGCATCGTCGCGCCTCTCAAACTGCATCTGGTCCCAATCGAAGCGATTGCCCTCCATTTCAGAGAAGGCAATCGCGTGGGCCATAACCTCGGCGTCGGTCAGTTCTTCTGTTGCCGTGAGGTAAGGCACCCCATTCTTTACGAGCCAGAGCCGGTCTCGGAAGCCTGGGGCGCCGAAGAGTTTTTTGCCTCTTCAACAGCCTTTTCCTGACGAGCCTGCATCCACTCGATCGCAGCCGAAGCCGCTTCTGCGTCCACGCTGTCCCACAAGCCGTCGATGTCGCTGAGCGATGAGATGCGCGGCGGCAGCGGAACGCCGTCAATCGACACAACGCTCGCCCGGGCAATCGTGGCTGTGGTCCAGAGATTGGCGCCGAATGCTTCGCCACTGAGGCGGGCCAGGCGCGACATGGCGCTTCCGACAACTTCGCGCACTTCGATTTCACGCCCCTTGGCGTCTTTGATGGTATCGGTCACGAGATTTTCGTCCTTGTGCTGGCGTTGAATTCGAGGCGCTGGGAGGTCTTGTTTTCAGACTGCCAGCGACCGGCATCCGAGAGCCTGACGGTGCAACCCGCGTACTCCCATGTCGTCGTGGAGCCATCCTTTTCGGTGATGTACTGATAGATGGTCCCTTGGCCGATCGTGCCAGCGTTCCAGAACGCGGCCTCCTTCGCGGCAATGAGGCTGTCCAGATCGGCAGAGCTGCGGTCCACGTCAAACTGACCGCGCCAGCCGTTCTCGATATCCGTGAAGATGGGAGGCGAGTTGAGCGGTGTGCTGTTGACCTGATGGGTCTGCTGCTGGCTCTGGAAGCCAGTGACAATCGGCATATTGATCTTGGTGCCGTTCCAGAGCAGGACGACCTGACAATCCCGCCCGACATTGAACATGTTGGCCATCAGACGCTCCCGCTAGCCGAGGCGATCTGCACCGAGGCGCCGCCCTGAAGGTTGAGAATGAATTTCTCGTTGATCCCCTGGTACTGCACGGCGATATCGGCCTGAACGTAGCCGAGTGCGGTGCGGGTGACGGGGTTGTTCGTGCGATCACAGATCACGGTGTAGGGCAGGGCACCATTGACCGTCGCCAGCTGACCCTGACCCAACATGCCGGACAAGAGCCCGAGAATGGTCGCGCGGATCTCGGCGAACAGCGTGTCATTGACGACAGCGCCCACATAAACGCCCATGCCGCCTGCCAGCGTCGTGGCCAGGTAGTTGGTCATGCGCGTGTAGCTGTCGGACTGCACGGTGGCTGTCAGGCTGGTGTTGTGGCCCGATCGGCACGCCCAATAGGCGCCACCCGGCGCGGGGTTGGCAATCACGTCCAGACCGGCACCGATCAGGGCAGAGAGCTCTGCCGTCGAGTAGGTCGTCGTGCCGCCCGCGCTGGTCTGGCCTGCCTTCTGGCTTCCGGCAATGCCCGCAAGCTGCTTATTCAGGCTGGCATTCTGCGGACCCAGATTGGCGATCACACCGGCTGCAAAAGCCTGCGGAGGGGCAAGCATGAGCCCGTTCGTATCGTCGTTCCACCACAGCCAGTCGCCGTGCATGACCTTGAGCGCGTAGGAGGCGCCACCCGAAGCTGCCATAGCCGAGACCGCGGCAGAAACGCTCATGCCGGCCGACATGCTGCCGACCATGTAAACGCCCTCGCCAAGGCCGAACGCCGCCTGTGTCGAGAAGGTGCTCGTGTCGGTCAGGCCATGCAGCACGCCCAGGGCGCAACCCTGACCGCGCAGGGCGTACATGCCCGTTCCGGCGCCGGATACCGAGCCATCCGATCCTATGAAGGCGGTTGTGCCTGGGGCGCTGCCATTGGTGCCGCCAGTCAGGGCGATAGTCGCCGGATAGGCCGGCTCTGAGCCGGGTGAGGCAACCACCGCAAGGATGCCCAGCTTGCTTGCAGCATTCACCGCACTGACGATCGCCTGCATCGAGGCCAGAACGCTGGTCTGGATAGCGACCGAATAGACCTCGGCAGTCTGGGCAAACGGCGCGCTGAGCGTGACCTGATACTGAGTGGCGGTTTTCTGCACCGTCATCGACAGGGCGTTGCCCGATGTGCCGGTGTATCGCGCCGTGAGGTTCAGCAAGCCCGTCAACGTGCCTGCGGCCGCCGTGTCCGTTCCATCGGTTACGCGCACGCAGCGGAAGTCAGAGGCGCCTTGCAACGAGGCGATATTGACCGCCAGCCCCAGATCGGTTGCGGCTGCCTGCTTGGGGCCGAACGCAGCCAGATAGTCGCCCATGCCGCCAATGACGACCGGCGTGTTGACCGGTCCCCATGAGGCCGTGCCGACAATGCCCACGCGCCCCGATGTGACGCCGTTGAGCAGCGTCTGCGGCTGCACGATCGAGACATAGAGATCGGGCACAGTAAGTGCGGTCGTGTTCAACTGACCGCTTTGATAGATCCTCGACATGAATCAGCCTCCAAGGGATGCGGCACTGACCCGCGTGCAGTGATTGACTTGCCCGGTCGCCTCGATTTCGGCGATCGTCGCAGCGTCGGTGATCGGCGCAAAAGCCGGGCAGTCCTTGCCGAGCACAGTCAGGGGCTCGCGGGGGATGTAGGCGTAGTCAGCCGCCGGACTGACAGTGGGTGGCTTGGTGGTTGTCGCGCCCGATACGGTCGTGCTGGCCGCCGGATCGGCAGACGCAGCCCCGCTGCCCCCGCTCGATAGCGTAGTTGTGCCGCTCATGAATTATCCTCGAAGGGTGGGAGAGAAAGAGGCGAGGGGCGTCAGTGCCGTCCCTCAGGAGGCGTCATTGCAGGCTGTCAGGGATGACAGACCCGAATGTCTGAATCACAGGGCCATCAGGCGTCTGGACATGCACCACGCCCGCACCAAAGAGCATCTGCGCTGCGGCCTGGGTCTGTGTGGTGTCGTAAATCACGTTGAAGCGCATATCGCGCCGATAGAGGCTCTGGGCCTGCATCGTGTCGATGTCAGCGGATCCGGCGAATTTGAGTTGGCATTGCGCCCCGTCCGAGGCTGTAAACCACGTCACGCCAGACAGCGCCCCATCGAGGGCCGAGCCGAGCGCATCGCGCCCCTCAGGCGCGCCCGACCAGAGCGTAACCAGAAAGAGCTGCTGCTGACGCCTGGTGATGCGCGTTGCCGTACCGGTTCCGCCCGTGGCCGGGGTCAGCCCGATCGCATGCGGAATGGTGAGGGTCGGACCTAGCGTCGTTGCACCGGGGAAGAATGCGGCCAGAGCGGCTGCAATCGTACCCACCGTGTCTGATGGCTGCACAGTATGGACAGCAGCCAGCCGGTCGGGAAATGGCGCGTTCGCATAGGCGCGAACCTGAAGCCCGACATTGCCGCCCGGCACCGCCCCGTCTGTGATCGACACCGTCGCTGTGTTGCCCTGGACATTCAGCGATACAGTAGGCGCCGTGATCGGCCCCGTTTCCCAAGGCCAACCCAGAGGCTCGGGAATGGTCCGATACGCGCCCTGCACCGGCATGACGAGCACATAGTCAGTGCCGCCCTGAGGCCCGCATATGCCGGACATGACAGCCTCAGTGAGCCACCCACGCTGGATGATCGTTCGGCGTCCAGAGAGTGAGGCGGCGCTCATACCATTTGGGTAGAGCGCGCTCGCGCAAAGCTGCGCCAGCCCAGTCGCAACGCTCGAGATATCGGACATGTCAGACCTGCTGTGTGACCATCAGGCATTCATGCCCGTATTGCGAGGAAGCAACGCCGGTGATCGTGTAGGCCTGCCCCGCCTGGGTCGCGACCGTCATGTAGGCGGTCGGGAAGAAGTCAGGCATGACCGGCAACCGCATGAGAAGCGCGGCGGCTGGAAGCGCGCCGGGCGTTCCCGTCTGAGGCACATAGCCACGACCGGGCTCACCGATCCATGCAGGCCAGCCGGTGGCCGACCTTACATTTCCCGCCGTTGCGCCGCCATATCCCGGCTGATACCCTGCCAGCGGGCAAGAGATGCCCCCTGCGGGCGGCCCCGATCCTGCGCCCGGCGCACCAGACAAAGTAACCGTTGCATTGCTCAGAATGGCCTGTGCTGGCCGGAAAGGCTCGAACCGTGTGATGAAGAACGTGCCCTCGTTCGGCAGCACGAACACATCGCCCGGCGCGACATCGGTCGTATCGAAAAGGCCATACGCGACCGGCTTGCCCCACTGGACGGGACGCCGGAACGCAAATTCCGGGTCATCGTTGAACGTCGCCATCACGAGCGCATAAGGATCGGGCTCGCAGGGCATCGTCAGACAGGATGGCCGGTATTGCTGCGCCACTGACCCAAGGCGCTTTGCCGCCTGCCCGTAGCCGCGCGCTACATGGCGCTGCATAGCGGTCTGGCATACGCCCTGGTTGATGGGTGGCATGGCGCTTACTCTTCAGGCTGGTCAGGCGGCGGCAATTCGGGCGGCAGTTGTTCCGGCTCTGCCTCGGGTGCGGCTGCCGCAACCGGCGCGGGCCAAGCATCGTGATAAGCTGCCATCTCGGGGGCGAGGGCCGCCTCGCGGCCGCCAGACGCCGACACGTTGCCGTTGCGATCAACCAGATGGCCGATCATGGCCCCAGCGCCCGTCACTTTGAGAGCGCAACGCCCAGTGAGCGGCACATTCCCAGCGACAGCCACAGGCGCATTTTCGAACGGCGCTGCGCGATCGTCGTAGGTATGAGCAACGGCGCGCACCGTACCATCCTCGACCAGTGCCCAGGCGACGCGGGGCAGGGCGAAGCCATTGGCATTCGTGATGATGGGATCGTCTTTGTAGTCCATGCTCGACCTCACACGATGATGCGCCCCGCCTGACCGTAAACGCCGGGCCCCACCGGAGCACCGAAGAACGCGCAAAGCTGCTGACGCCAATAGTTGTAAAGGGCCACCCGGTCGGCGACCTCGGACCGGTTGTGCTTCCAGACCGCCGCCTGATCGGTATCGAGATTATCCGACGCGCCGTAGATCGCCTGTTCGAGGCTGGTGCAGTTCGTCAGGTAGGAACGGACCTGCGCCAGTTCGGCGGGTGACATGTTCTGGAAGCGCCACTCGTTGAACCCGTAGGCGGCGAAGAAGCGCCACGACTGCTCGCCCGAACTGATGCCGCCAAGAGCCGGATAGCCCATGAAGCGGCGGCACATGACCAGTTCATCACTGGTGAGCGGAGCGGTCGCAAAAGCCGGCGCTGGAATGGGGGTCAGTGATCCTGACATTCCATAATCTCCCAGGACGCGCCACGCTCGATCAGGAGCGCAACCGTGGCGGGATTGGTGACAACCTCGCCCGCAGGCCAGTGAAAGACGCCCTTGTTATGGACGCTCTCGATAAAGCCGTGCGGCGCGGTCAGGCGAATAGCCCGAGGCTGAGGAAGCGCCGTTTCCGATGCCTCCCCATGCTCTGACAGATTGCGCGGACGCCGCGCCATCAGGCAGTCAGGCCATCTGTGCCAAGGCTCTCGATCACCACGCCGCGCTTCAGATAGCTGTTCGTGGCGGTCGGGATGATCGACGCATTGGCCGTCATGTCGGTCGGGAGGGCAAAGCCGCCAATCCAGTACCACGACTGCGCGATGATCTGGCGCAGACGGTCCAGTGGCTCACGGGTGACCATGGCCACACCGTCGATCATCTCGAGCAGCGCTGTATCGACGCCGGGAATGTCGGAGTAACCGGTGCCCGCGAAATTGCCTTCGACCAGGGCGCCCTGACCCAGGACGATTGCACGATGAATCGGACCGCCACCGAGAGAAGCCTGCTGCGGGGCCTCTGTCGTCGGAATGAAGCGCACGCCGAGCAGTTCGATCACTTGCCCAGAACGATACTCTTCCGAGCCATAGGCACCACGGTAGAGGTATTTGAAGTCAGCATCACGGAAGAGGCCGAGCAACTGCAGATCGTCCAGATAGCAGTTGTAGGCGCCGTTGATGGGCGGCACGTTGTTGCGGCGCAGGGCGGCAACAGCGGCCAGCACGTTCTGAATGCCCAGCGTATCGCCGGCGGCAAGAGCGGCAGTCGTGAGGCGGCCATTCGGGCGGATCACGTTCGGCGCAACGGACGAGACGACAGCATTGCCTGCCGTGCCATCAGCGACGGTGATGTTGTTGCCCGATACGGTCAGCGTGCCAGAAATGCCGCCCGGAGCGGTCGAGGCGTTGGTTGCGTCGGCAGCAACGCTCACAAGCGTATAAGCATTGGCACCAACAGTGATCATCATGCCGGCGCCACTGCCGATTGGCGTCACCTGACCATTGTAGATGATGCGTTGAAAGCCGCGGATATCATCAACGCTGATCGTGGTTCCGGCAGAGCCGAGTGTCGTGGAGACGCGCGTGTTACCGCCCGGATAGCCGCCAACACCGTTCATCGCGCCACCGAACAGGGCATTGCGAGCGAGGCGATCAAGCGACTGCATTGCCTGAATGCCGTTGGTGTGGGCATTGGCCAGGAACTGGCTCGCGATGCCAGCGAGAGACGTGACCATGTTCAGGTCGGTCGTGTCGCCGTACTGGTTCAGCGTGAGCGTGTACTGTTCGACACCCCATCCAGTCGCCGTCAGGCCGTTATCGAAATTCGTGTTCGATGCCGGGTTAAGCGGCGTGGTAACCGGCGTCTTCAGGCTCTTGCGCGTCTTGGTGATCGTTTCACCAATGCCGGCCGAGACGTTTTCACGGTCTGCGATCTGGCGAAACCCGAGCTTGGAGGTCAGGCCGTTCTGGAATTCGCGGGCAAGGTAGCCCTGCTGGATGGCTGCCTGAAGCTGCAGCGGGAAATTCGTGATGCTCATTGCACTCTCATGATGCTGGGGAGGGAAATTGCGCCATCAGGCACGGTCACGCCCAGCATCAGCCAGGCGGGGAAAGGGATTGTCAGGATGCGAGGAACTGGCGCTTCTGCGCCTCGTAATCCTGCGTCGCCATTGTGCGGGCGTTGACCGGCTCGGGTTTGCCCGGCTGGGGCGCGGGAGCGGTGCGGGTCGTGCCTTGTTCGGCGCCGTTCTTGGGCGGCTCACCGAACAGATAGGCTTTGCTCTCCTTGGCGGATTCGAGGGCTTCGGACAGTCCCTCGAACGCTCCATCCTCGCCGCGCTTGACGGCAGAGAGATCGAGCAGGCGCACCACATCAGCCGGATCATGCGCACCCAGACGGGTCGCAATTGCCTCAGCCTTCGCGTGCATCAGGGCCTTGTCGCCTGCTGAGCGCAGTTCGGTCATGGCCGTTTCGTTTTCGGCGCGGAGAGCGTCATTTGCAGCGGTGGCTTCGGCCAGCTTGGCCTCATGCTCAGCGCGCTGCTTCTCCATCTGGCCCTTGAAGCCATCACGTTCCTTGCGGGCGCGGTCAGCGTCTTCCTGCACGCCTTTGAGTTCGGCACGCAGTGTCTTGAGGTCGGCGCGCGCGCGCTCGAGCTCCCGAACGGTGTTCGGGTCGATTTCGGTTGGTTCGGACATCTGTCTCTCTTTTTCGGGGTGCGGCATCAGCCGCGATTACGCCTCGACCTGATGCGAGAGCGTCTTGCCAACGAGGGCATCCTTGCGAACCGCGTCGGCGGGCTTGGCTACGCGGGCACCATTCGCAACCTCGGCTTTGATCTTTGCCCATTCCTCGGAGGCGTCAGCGACACCAATCCGGGCGGCGTAGATCATGCAGGCGGTCTGGTTCGCGATCAGGCCGCCATCCACTGCCGTCACGAGCCCTTGGGCCAGCGCCAGCAATTCGGGCTCGGTCGGGTCGAACCACGGCGGCCAGTGCAGGCAAAGACCGGTTGGGTCGAGATCCTTGTGCCGCTCGCCGTTGATCAGCACGCCGTCAGCCAAAGCCGCGGAGAACTGACAGACCATGCGGAGCAGGCATAGCAACCCGCTCTCGCCATAGGACTGCCTGAGCCGATCCGTGAGCCAGATGAGCGGCAGGCACATCATCTCCATGGCCCGGCCGGACTGCGCTGCGGAAATCTTGTCTGAATGGGCGCGGTTGCCGTGCAGTTGCTCGAGCACCAAGGCCCGCAACTCCCGGTAGTGGGTCAGGACCGCATCGGCCGCCGCACCGTTGATCTCGAGCAGCTTGGCATCGCCGTCAGGGGGCAGCGTTAGAGCCGAGGCCGCACCACCTTGACGGGCTGGAGCGCCGGACTCTTCCCGACCAGCCTTAAGCACCAGCGTTGGGTCGGAGGCATAGCGCAAGCCGCGACCACCTTGCGACAGGAGGTAATCGGCCTCGATGACGGTATCGATCGCCTTTTCGAACGTGCAAGCCCCGTCAGCCTCGCCCGGTGCACCACCAAGGTTCCGGATCCAGACGATGGGCACAAAGCCAAGGCCGTGCTTGCTCGACCGCTCTGCGTCAATGTTGGCTGATTTGTCCGAACTGACGGGCTGCGGCTGCATGACCTCGCACTCTTGCGCCGTCCATGTTCGTTGCCACCAGAACTGCGAGCCGGCCATATCGTCAGGGATCGAATAGCCCGATGCAGCTAACTCCCTGCCTGAGACGACATACCGCTCCTGAACCGAAAGAAGGCGACCAAGCGCGTCCCAACGTGGCGTGAGGTAGGCGGTGTCGAGCAATGTGGGCGCAAGCTGGCCGTCGATCGCCTCGATCAGGATCGCGACAGAACCGACCGAGCCCCGCGTTGCGGCCTCGACCATAAGGGTCCGAAGTCCTGCGCACCGGGCAAAAGCATTGAGCGCGTCGCTCGTGTTCTGGTCCGTTGCCCGAAAGCTCGGCCAATGCGTGTCACCAAACAGCAGCGACACACTGTCATCAACCACCGTTCGGCACAGATTGGTGCGGACGGACGGGCGGCGGCGGGGGAGGGGTATGTACTCACCGGCCCCGGAATACTCCTCCGAGAAATCGTGCGGCAGAACGTCATACATCGTTCCGTCGAGCACGCGGCGGAGATTGAGCAAACGAGCACTCCGCGCGGTCAGACCGTGAGGCGCGACGTATCGCTCGGTGAGATGCCGCCAGTCCATGTGAAAGCCTTATCGTCCAAAAGTAACCGGCGCAGGGGCCCATCCAGCTGGAGCGCTCTGCCTTTCGAGCATCAGTTCTGTCAGCGCCCATACCAGCGCGTCAGCCCGATCAGGCGAGCGAGCGCCTTGGAAGCCGGAAGCAGAGAACTGGCACATTTGATCCTCGAGATCAGGGAAGCGCCCGTGATGCGTAACCTTGCCTTGCTCATAGAGCGCGGCGATCGGCTCAGCCCGGGCATATTTTCCACGTGAGGCCGTCACCATCTTGATCGGCGCGGTTGCCCTGACCGATCGTATTGTCTGCTCGACCATTGCTCCGCCAAAATTGCGTTCGGCGATGATCCGGTCGGCCTTCCAAAGGTCGAGGGCATCAAGCGCGATCTTTGCCCACCCGGCCGGGCCGGTGCGGCATGTCAGATCTGCCAGCACGTGGCCGCAGCCTTCACGGTCGATGCCGCAAACCGAAATGCCGATCTCGTCCGAGCGGTAATCTTCCTGACCTGAACAGCCAGAGGGATCTACAGCCACGACGATGCGACGCATATCCGCAAGGATGGCAGCGCGATCCGCATCTGTGACCGCAGAGGCCCGCTTGATCCGATCCAGCGTCCAGAGCGCCCCGTCAATCGCCGTCTGATAATTCCCGAAGAGAAAGCGCTGACGCTCCTTTTCCGGCAATGCCTCCAGCTGGGCGAGATACTCAGGCGAGAGATTGTCCCGGTTCGCATCCGGATTGATCTGCATCGTCGCGTAAGACGCCGGATCGGGCAGGGGCTCGCCGCCTTTCGGCTCTATCCGACGCTCGAACAGGCTGTAGAGCCAGTGCGAGGTCGTTGGTGGGTTGGCGTCGATATACTCCTTGGCGACCAGCTTTGTTTTTTGTGCCAAGCGAGTCAGCAGCATGTTGCGGGCGCCGTAGCTGATCTGGCTCGCTTCGTTCAGATAGACCGTGACGAACTCCAGACCGAGGATCTTCTCGGTCCTGTCCGAACTGTCGAGACCGTGGAACAGAATCTCGGAGCCGTTGGGCAGGCTGACGAACCAATCAGTTCTGTTCAGCGTGTATGGCAGGTCGGGAAAGCAAAGGCGCATGACCTTCGGAAAAGTATCGCCGATGATCGTGTGTTTGAGGGCGTTGAACCTGTGCCTGAAGATCCCGTGCCGCGAGCCCGGGGCCATGACTGCCCGAATGACGATTGCGCGGACCAGCAGGAATGTCTTGCCCGAGCGCGATCCGCCACGCAGCAGAATGTGCGTTGCAGGCGAGCCTAAGAGCCGGTTGGCCTCAGCCTGTGCAGGATTGAGCGTTGCGACCATGCCTCAAAGCGCGCTGTCGTCCGGTGTGATGGTGATCGCGACCGATCCCGACTGCTTCACGTCATGCCGTTCTCGGTATTTTTCGGGGCGGTGGGCGCGCAGCAGAAGTGCGGTGAGGGAGTCACTGAAGCGCTTTTGCTTCAAAGGCTCGCCGGTCTTAGGGTCGAGGACGATCTGGCCCATTGAGACCACATATTCTTCGTGCCCGTCGACCGCACGGCGTCGGGCTTCAGCCTCTAACGCGTCTGTCGCCTCGTCAATTGCGTCGTCCCAGGCCGCAGCGAAGCCAGGATCTTCCGAGCGCCATCTGTAAACGGTTGTGCGATCCAGAACGGCAACGCGCGCCGCTTCCGAGATATTCGACGTTTTGCGCAGATGGTCGAGAAAGACATCTCGCGCATCGCGCTTTGGCTTTGTGGTTTTTGTAGTAACCCGGCTCTTTACCGGACGTTTGCGCCCAGCCATGCGACCTCCAGGCAATTATGTTTATGGGAATTCAGCCACAAAGACGCCGAGCAAAAAGCCAGTCGTCCTCGCGTCTCTGCACGTCGAGCTCGACCCTGACGGCCGCTCGCACACGCGCCAACACGGGCTTGTCGGCAGCGCCGATTTTCATAAGTCGCCCGGCATCCCGAAAAAGCTGCGGCGCGCATCTGATATGACTGCGCGTAGCGACCCCCATCCGCAGAGTCTCAGGCCAGGACAGGGGGATATCGGCCCTATGATGGGGCGCGGAAGAACCAACGATTTCGCAGAGAACAGCGGTATTAGAGCCCATCCCAACCAGGAAAAACCGAACCGCGCCGAACTGCATAATATCGCCCACCGACAATCGCGTTGATTGTGTGAGCATTGTGAACCGCGCAGATTTAGGGATTTATCCGATATTATCCGTCTGCATGGCCATTGTACAGCGTTATCTGCGCGCCTGTTCCTTGCGCTGCTTCTGCAAGCGGCAGGCTGATTTATAGGCGCTCGGCAGGATTTGCAGCAGCACGACTGCGCGTTCCCGAATGGCCTTTTCGGCGCTCGTTTTGCTACGCGCAGGAAACTTCTCGCGCGCAATCGAGGCGAAAGACTGATCGAGAGAGAGGAGCCGGACGAGCATATCATGCGCATCATCCCCCAGGTTGTCGCGTACCAATCCCACCCGTTCACTGGCGATGCCGCGCGAGGTGGCGAAAGTAATGGCATCGCCACGAATGTAATCGCTCGGCAGCGGATTGTGCATGGCGTCCGTATAACCATGAGCGCCAAATTCGTAATCGCTCAGCCAGCGTCCAGCCAACGTCTCCGCTTCGGCGTCAAGTTCGCCCGCCTTGCGCAACGTCAGGAGGTGGTTGCATCGCGAGCGCTTGCCGGCAGCGCCCTGGTAATCGTCCTTCCCCATTCCCTCCATCGTTGCGATGAGCCCCGTTTCGTGCCTCGGAGCGGAAGGGCGCCTGACCGCTTTCGGCTTCGCCATTTGAGCAACAGTTTCGTGGATTTTCTGGGCTGTCGTCATACCCCGTTTATCGCCAACCCCGCCCTCTAGGTACACGGAAAAATAAACGAACTGTCGGAATAATTCGCTATCAGCGATTGACATATCGTACGCTATCAGCGAATATCTGCCTATGGAACTGATCTACGAAACCGCCGCACTGAAAGATCTGAAAGCTCTGCCCAAGGCAGACGCCAAGAAGATCATGGAAGCCCTGCAGCAGGTCGCAGATCTTCACCCGCAGCGCCTTTCCTTCATCACCGAGATGCAGGGCAATCCGAGTTACTGGCGGGCGCGCAAAGGCATGTGGCGGGCCGTCTACCGCCTGACAGACGCGGCAATCGAGGTTGTCGCGGTCAACAAGCGAGGGGAGATTTATCGATGAGCGAAATTACCATCCTGAGCCAGACGCCGGATACCGTGACGGTTAGCCGCGGCGATTGGGAGAGCCTGCTCGACCGGCTCGATGATCAACAGGATCGCAAGGCGATTGTGGCGTCAGAACGAGGTCTTTCCGAGCGTGTCACTTTCACGGCGGAGGAAACGCGCCGGATGGTTCTGGACGATGTGCCTGCACTGACGATCTTGCGTGAACGAAAGGGCCTGACGCAGGCCGCTCTTGCGACGTCGGCGGGCATCAGCAAGACCTATCTCAACGAGATCGAGAAAGGTAAGAAACCGGGCAGCGTCGAGGCGATCAGGAAACTCGCAACTGCGCTGGGCGTGTCGATGGATGTGCTTTCGGCCTGATCGTCGTCAGTCACGCGCTGGTCGGGGTCTCGGCTGGCGAGCGTGTCGGCTAGGTCTCGCCAGGTGGGGAAGGGGAGGGTCACGCCGCTAAGTCGTCCCCATCATAATCATATCCTGGGTCTTCGTCATCGTTTGCAGGTTCAGGCCAAAACATCTCTGAACAGGCGCGGTCGTTCGCTGTTTGCCAGTCAGACCACATCAAACCCCCTCCCCACCAGAAGCGCGCGGCCACCCCAAGATCCATAATTTGCCGATCAGGAACCCAAAGGATGCGCATGTAGCGTATGCTATCAAGCCGAACATCAAACCCAAATCGAGGACTAAGAGGAGCGCACCAGCAAAATGAGTCACCCAAAGGAACCATCGCGCTGGGGCGTTTTTCCGCCCCGTACAACCCCCTTTAATTTCCGCCGGTGAGTTTGTCGTCTCACGCTTCACACCGCCCTCAGCGCCAAACGTCGAGGCTCTCCGAGTCCGTTGATCAACGGGCCGCGCTGCGAGATGCGTTCGGTCGATGCGTTCGGCCCACGGCACGCTGAGATCGATCAGGTCGGCGCCGAGGATGCGTTTCGTCGTTTCGCTCACCAGTGACGTCTTTCGGCGAGGATGCCGATAGTGATCAGGCTCGTGGCTACCGTCACGAGAAACCAGGAACAAGCGCCAAACCAAGCGGCGCTCTCGTCACCAGCCCGTACGGGCCCAACGGTCACGCAAACCAGCACCCCGACCCAGCAGGCAAGCGCGCAAACTGTCAATGCGGTGTTTTTCGTCATTCTCGATCCTACCACACCCCGAGTCCCGTCGGTACTGGAAACGCCCGGTTTTGCTGGGTTTTTCATGCCGTTGCCCTCTGCCTGGGGGGCTCGGGATTGGCGGCCATTCCGGCGCTCGCAATCGCGTCCTGCACGAGACCAAGGTGCTCAGGAGCCCGGTTCTTCACCACGGCCTGAATGGCGCGAAGCATGACCGCCTTGAACGGGTGATCCCGCAGGGTGCGCAGCGTGGACGCCAATTGACGGCCATCATGCCAGTCCTGACCAGTCCCTCTATCCTCTGCCAGCTTGCCCGTAATCCGCTGGTAGGCGTCGGGGGCATAACGCCGAATCATGCTCAGGCCGTTCCGCTTGCGAGCGACCTTGGCGCGCTCATCGGCAATGGTCTCGCCTTCCTGCGTCCAGCCCATATCCTCGTGCCGGCGCCAGAACCGCATCCAGTTCTCGTCGCTCGGGGACAAGGGCGCGCTGTCGCCCGGTCCGGCAATGCGGAGGTGCTGCCGGTTTTCCATCTGCACGCGCTTTATGGCCCAGTGCTCCTGCAGCTTCGATGCCAGGACCGAGAACGCAGGCCACCACTCGCAGCCCTCGGCAACGTAGTGCAGCGCGTCGAAGTTGAATGCCGCATCTGGCAGGTCGGTGCGCAGAAGCATTTCCGCGTATTCCGCGACCATGGCCCCGCGTTCCTGGGGCGTCATCTGGCCTTGATGCCGAACCATGCGGGCAAGGCGGGTAAGCCACGTCGCAATGGCCTTCGCCGCTTGCGGGCGATCGGTTGCAATCAGTTCGCTCATAGGCCCAAGGCCCTTTCGTGGTCTCGGAGCGCGGCGTCGAGATCGACATCATCGAGCCCCCAGTTTGTTTCCAGTTGGCGGAAGTCGCTCGCAGTTCGGTGGCGGATCGCCCCGGCGATGAAGGCTTGTGGCTCGGATGGTCGCGTGTCGGCTGCATGGGCGATGATGTCGTTCAGCATCGCGCAATCGTCGCCGCAGTCCTTCAGCCATTTCCCGATCAGCGTTCGGACCTTTGGCCCCGGCATTCCGGTCATGGCCTGCACGGTGGTCACGCCAGTTCGGAAAAGCGCCGTCCGGGCGTCGAGCGGAGGATCAGGGGGAATGACAGCGACAGCCTGCGCTTCAGCGACGGGCGAAGCCGCGTCACACGAACGTAGTGAGTGTGTATTACTGTCTCTGTCCCTGTCACGCCGCGCGGCGCGTTGTACGGAGGCGTTTCGTTCCTCGGTTTGATATGCGCCTGAAACGCGTTTCACTTCCGTTTCACTGGTCTCCGTGTCATCCGCATGAGACGCGTTTCGCTCCTGATTGCGGCGCATCTCACGCCACTGTTTCAGACGCTCCTTGTCGTCAGTCCGGCGCTTGCTTTTGCGTAGCCTTTCTTCATACGATTCAATGGCTTCTGCGCAAATCATCGGGTGATAAAGACGGCCGTCAGAGCACTCAATAAAGCCGTGTAGAGCGCGCTCTTTCACGTCCTGCCAAGCCTCGATATCGCGTCCGAAATCGGCCAATGTCGCAAGCGCACGATCACTGTTCGGCAGGCTTCCGGCAGGCACCTGGTTCCATGCCGCCCACCAAAGACGCAGACCTGCGCGGAACTCGTCCGCGCTTGCCTCGGTGTAAAACTCGCTCGCGAACAGCTTGTGACCGAAAAGCGGCATGAATTCGTAGCCGCGCAGGTCGCAATACTCGGGCGTCAGGGGTTCTGGTTTGCTCATGCCGCCACCTCTTGAGCTTTGCTGCAGTAGGGAACCCACGAAGAGCGGCGCGCGCGTCCCGTATAGCCGCAATACCTGCATCCACGACCACGCCCTGAAGGGCGCCAGTATTCGAGATCCGGGCAGCACTCGCTGCATTCATCTGTCCATTTGATGCATTCGCAGAGGTCAGGAACTCCCTCCAGACATGACTTGATGAACGCCCAACGCTTGCGACGGTCGAGGCGAAACCCGGCCCGCTTATCGGCTTCGTCCCAGGTTACGACACGTTCGTGGAAGATGATTTCCTGCCCAATAACCTCGTGACCGAGGCGCTCGGTTGCTGATCCAGTCATCCCACCACCTCGCGAATGGTCACGACCGTGCGCTGTTCGGCGCGCTTGCACTTGATGCCGATGACCTCGATTTCGGCGTACTGCGGCGCGTCGTCGATGATGAAGCCCAGGCCACGCTTGTTCTTCGTGCGTTGACGCGCGCCTTCCGTGCGGACGTTGAGCAGCGCGGGCGTGGTCAGGCAGTCCAGCAGCCGCTTGGCAGAGCCCCAGAGGTTGTCCTTGTCTGGGGTGCCGACAGAGTGCCGCTCGACTATGACCTTGGCGCGCTCGAAAGGCGCAGGCGGGCGAAGGTGGAGCGCCGCCGCCATGACCTGCCTGCGGAGTTGGTTCTTCTGCTTCGCCGTTGTGGAGTGGCTAAACCCGGTCGTTCTGTTCACGAGAGGGAAAGGCGCGGGGAGGGTGAAGGTTATTTCTCGCATGGCGCAAACCTCCCGTTCCGGTCCCGCTCCCGTTTCAGGGCGCGGTTCTCGGCTTTGAGGGTGGCGATTTCCTTGTCCTTGGCGGCCAGGAGGGCCAGCGTGCGGGCAGGTTCAGCCTTGGCTTCCCAGAGCAGGACGCGCAGGCGCTCGTTCTCGGCCTCCAGGCGACGAAGGCGGGGGAAGAGGAAATTTAGCATCCTAATGCCCTCCGATATGTATCGAGCAGATGCTCTGCTTCCTGCACGTCCTCAGGATCCGCATTCATGATGCGAATGACCTGCTTGATCGTCTTGGGGCAGTAACCCGCACTTTTGGCCTCGGACATTATGTCCTTCTGGTCGCCGCGCAGGGCCTTCACCTCTTCCTCAAGCCGGATATGGCGCTCGATGATCGAACGCAGACGATCCGCAGCCACCCCGCCTTCTTGGGTGCGGGAATTGTGATCGTTCGGGAACTCAGACATTCTGGCCTCGCATCGGAATGGCAATTTTCTGGACAGCAAAACCAAGCGCATTCGCCATACTGTCTGGCATCTCGCGCTTCTGGCTCAGGACTTCGGAAACAGTCGATTTGTGGAAGCCGTGCCGGTCAGCCCAGCGCGATAGGCTTCCTTCCATTTCGATCTGATCGGCCAAGTAATTTCGCAGGTTTGCGAACGGGAGCGGTTGAATCATTTTTCCACCCCATCCCGCTTCACCTGGAGCGCGATCTCGTAGCTCGCGAAGCGCGCAACGATCCCGTCCGGGAAAAGCATCACCGATAGAAAACCCAGTCGGAATGTTCTTGGGGGGCCGGAATGGTGGCCAAATCCACACCATCCGAAGTCGATGCCGACGCCTTTGGGCATTGGCCTTCCTCCACAATTCGGAAGATCTCGTCGCGGAGATCGTCACATTGTTGCATGAGCCGGATCAGCTCAGCCCCTCGGGGCGCGTTGATTCCGGCAAACCAGTTTTCGACCGTGCGCGGCGAGGTGCCGATTTCACGGGCGAGTTGTTTCGCTGCGTGGCGGACATGGCCGTAATTGCGGCGCAGAATGTCGGTCACGGTTTCAGCGTAGGAAGCTGCGT
The DNA here is from genome assembly GCF_037150015.1 of Asaia sp. VD9. Classification (NCBI taxonomy): domain Bacteria; kingdom Pseudomonadati; phylum Pseudomonadota; class Alphaproteobacteria; order Acetobacterales; family Acetobacteraceae; genus Asaia; species Asaia sp. VD9. The sequence goes on from NZ_JBBCQM010000010.1 coordinate 137,642, forward strand.
CGATTATGACGGCAAAACCTCCCCGAAATTTTCGGTGGGGAACTCCCCGAGATTTCCGCATTGGCATTCTCCATGGTTCGTCGGGTCAGGGACGAACTGGAGCAGCCAAAGAATGGACGACGACACCACCACCCACGAGCACGACAAGCCATTGGTCGAGGCAGATGCGAGAAGGTTCACGCAGCGGTTGGATACGCCCGTGATCGCTCTCGACATCATGCGCGCCGCCCGGCTCTGGTCGGTGCTGCATCCGCACGCTACGGGCCAGACGCGCCAACGTCTGGTCGAGCAGTTTGCGGCTGCGGTGGGGGTCGTGGTCGTCATTTGAGGGGGTCAGAGGGCGCGCATGTTCTGCGTCAGTTTCAGGGCTTCGAAATAGGGAATTCCAAGCCCGAGCGCGCCCCAGCTTACATCAGACCCGGCTGGCTCTGGCCCCCTTGTGTTAAGGGTGGAGGCAGGGACCGCTACAGGGAGCCGCGGCTGCCCAGGCGCCGGAACCTCGCGCTTCTTCGCCTGGTTGACCTTTGCGGAAACAGCCTTGACCGAGATGCCGCAGCGCGCAGCAATCTCGCTGTACGACAGGCCATCCCGGAAAAGCGCAAGCATCTCCTCCGGAGACGTGCTGCACGGGTCATTGGCAGCCGGAATGCGCGCGTTGAGCAGTCCATGCTTGATGGCCGCGTTCAGGAGGCTCGACTGTTTCCGCCCGATCTCTTTCGCCGCCGCAGTCTGGGACGCGCCCTTGTTCACCAGAACGAGAAAGCGCTCAGCCTCATCCTTCGTGACCATACGATCGCCGGAGGTTTCCTGCGCCGCACAGAACGCACGACAGAACCGGCGCTTCTGCCAACTCCATTTCGTGATGTGATCCTCGCGTATGATGAGGGCGCCGCAATAGGCGCAGGGCTTCGTATCGCTCATTTCTGGCCTCCCTTGCGTTCGAGGCGGCTTGCGATGCTCTGCAGATCGAGCGCGGAGACGGTGCCGGTCAGAGAGAAGGGTGGCTTGGCGGCTGGGGCGCTCATGGGCGTTCCTCCGAGCTTGTGGCCCGCGTCACGCCGGACGCCCAGACGAGCAGGCGAGTGACAACGCAGGCGGGGATGATGATTTCGAGGAAGTGCAGGAGGCTCATGGGCGGGCTCCTTGTGCAGCAGACAGGCCAAGCCGTTGCTCATTGAAAGCAAAGCCGATCTGCGTGCAGGATTTCGGGAAGGTCGCATTGAAGATGTCATCGAAATGACCAATGCTGTTGGCGATGCCGAGCAGGGTATTCAGCGTCCGGATATGCT
>NZ_JBBCQM010000011.1:0-121817 GCF_037150015.1 Asaia sp. VD9
AGGCATCACAAGCCCGGCAAACATAACAACGATCTCTTGAGAAAGAAGAATATGTCATGAGAAGATGACGTCTCTGTCGAAGCAGGGAGTCGTAGAATGCAGCGTCGTGAGATCCTGACAGGACTCCCCATAGCCGCCGCACTCGGGGGAATTTCCGCCGCCGAAGGAACACCAATGCACCGACCGGTCGTGCTCGTCCATGGATTGAATTGCGGCGGATGGGTCTGGCGCTTCGTGGGGTGAAGGCGGGCTTGGAACAAAACTCAAGACTACTCTCTGGATCGAGGGGTTTTCAGCTTGATCACGTAAGCGATAATCGCGGCGACGGGTTTGAAGAACTCTGACGGTATCTCGGTCTCGAGGGGCAGTGTGTATAGGCCACGCGCCAGAGGCGGGTTGTTGACGATAGGAACGCGCGCTTCATCAGCGGCATCGCGGATGCGAGCCGCCAACTCGTCAGTGCCTTTGGCGACGATTATCGGCGCCGCATTAGATTGATTTTCATACAATAACGCCACGGCATAATGCGTGGGGTTTGTCACCACTACGGTCGCCTTCTTGACAGATTGTATCATGCGCTGCCGCGCACGCCGCATCCTGAGCTGATGGCGCTTCGCCTTGATCTTGGGATCGCCGTCTTCCTGCTTTGTTTCGTCCTTTACATCCTGATGACTCATACGCAGTTTCTGCAAGCGGCTGTATCGCGTCCATAATTCGTCCAAGGCAGCTATCAGGGCTTGGACCATAAGGATCACAAGTGTCGCATAGACGAACCAAGACACGAGCTCATATGTCAAACGACGGATTGTCCAGCGCTCGGCCAAGGGTGCTGAATGCAAAGTACCGATTGCGACACCATAAAGTACAGTACCGAAAATAAGGAATTTGGTAAGACTTTTGAGGAGTTCTACCAGATTTCGGGCGCTGAATACCCTCTTTATTCCAGAGATGGGAGATAGCCGCTTCAAATCGGGGGCCAGTGCTTGTGGGCGGAAGAGAAATTGCGTTTGGAACAGGCCGAAGCCGATAACCGCGACCATACAAACGCCTCCTAGAGGCGCCATGAGTAGCACCCCCTCGGTGAAGGCCTGGCGTATGATGCTGCCTATGGTTGCCGTGTCGTCGATCGGCGTGGAAAAATGCTCGAGCAGTCCGTGCATATGAGAGATGAAGCGCGAACCCGCAGTCGCTCCCGTAAGGGAGAAAACGATGAGGAAGACGCCCAACACCAGGAGCATTTGCGTTTCACGTGACTGCGCGACATTCCCCTCTTCCCTTGCCTTCGCAAGCCGTCGTGGCGTGGGGGCTTGGGTGCGGTCTTCGCTACCCGCGTCGTCAGCCATAGGACTGCGCCTGTAGGAGAGATACTCTCGTCAATTCAATGCAGCGCATTGATACCGGGAAGTTGAGTGAGTGTTTCCTCCATGCGCTCCTGCCAGACCCCGGTCATGACGTGTATAAGCAGTGCTATAAGGAATACTCCTCCTAATAGCTGCGCGGGCATAGCGATCCCATAGACCTGTATTGCAGGCATAAGCCGGTTCAAGACCCCCAGAAGAGCAGGCCATAAAGTTCCGATGAGAACGAATGGCGCAGCATATTGAAGACCAAGTTTGAAGCTCAACGAGACGCTCAAAACCGCCGAGTGCGCCATATCGTTTAGAAAGGGCGCGTGCCCAGGTAGAAACACAGAGTAGGAACCCATCAGAGCACTGAGCGGGAGGATATAAAGTCCTGATGAGAGGAACAGGACCGGTATAAGAAAAGAGGCCATATGGCTGATTGCAGTGCTCGAAGCACCTAGGTCAGGATCAGGCTGCAGGACGCTGGCAAGACCCGTGAATGTGGCGATGAATTGCATCGATATGACCAGTGACATGGCGATGATGCGAGCGATCCACCCTATGAATGCGCCGATCAACAGCTCCTGTGCGATGACGGTCACTAACAAACTTGGGCTTGCGAGAGCGTGTCTGATCAGGGGAGCGAAATCAGGTTGTAGAGCCGGTAAGATCAGCAAAGATATTGATACGGCGATACCTGCACGTACGGTCATAGGAGAGGTCGACTCGCCGAGTCCGGGCGCCACCATAACCAAAGCGCTCAAGCGGCATAAAATCAGGAGATAGATGCCGATAATCTCGGTTGAAGGAATGGCGAGCATCAGTGCCCTAGCCAGTAATGACGAGATGCTTGGCCCTGTTTATGATCCACCAGCGATCACCATCTGATCGAAAATCTCCATCGCGTAACTATGCAGGGTCGCGTAGATGAACGAGCCAGTCAGCATAAGAGCGGCCGTCGCTGCGATGAACTTAGGTACAAAGGATAATGTCGCTTCGTTCACTTGAGTGACCGCTTGGAAAAGTGAGATCACGATCCCGGCGGCCAGCGACGCGAGGAGAGAGGGAGCACCCATCTTGACTGCGACGATGAGGGATTCCTGCAAGATCTCATGTATATCGACAGCGTGCTGCATTTCAGCTCTTGTTCAGATCGACATCTTCATGACGTCCTGATAGGCCTGAACGAAACGATCGCGCACTGCGGTCACGGTCTGCAACGTTAGTTTCGCCTCGGCAACGGATGTCGCAATCTCGGTTATATCGCCACGCCCGGAGAGGCCTGTTGCGGTCTGGCTCTCTGCAGCCTTGCCTGTCTGAACAGCGTTTTGCAGAGCACCGCTCAAAGCGTCGCTGAAGCTTCCCATGCTACCTTCAACGGGAGCGTTCGTACTCGCTGCCCCTGATGACGCCTGCAGACTCTGCTGAATTTGACCGTACGCATTCATTGCGTCGAAACTACGAGTCGTGACGTCGTTGATCATGAGCCTCTACCCTATCGCCCACCACGTTTTAGGCAGGCTGTTGCCGCAACCGTTCGTAACGTGAACCCGACCTGGCAGCAACATCTTTCGATGCAGCGGCTGAGACAACCCCCTAAATGTCGGAGAGGTACGTTGTGAATTGAAAATAATCGGCACGTCCAGCTTTTACGGACCCTGATTTGGGGTATCTTCCCAAGACGATCTGAACACACTCCAAGAGGATTATCGCCGTGGCTTTTTTACGGAGAGGTTCCCTCCAGGCGCGCTCTTACCGTGCATTAATGACTTCGGCCGCTATACTGGTCGGAGCAGGGGGCATGAATGCCGCGCGAGCGTCGACAACTCTACCCGGTAATGGGGATGGTATCCGTTGTCCTTCCGGGGTTGTAAGGATTGCCGAGGTACAGGCTTTCATACAAAGTGCCGCTCAACAGGAAAGAACGAAAGTGATTGGCTCAGCTTCGCTGGAGGTCTGCGCTGATAACGAAACAAAATATATCGATATCATCACCAGCGGCGCCCCTGACGACGTAGCGAATAATGGACAACAGGGACAGAAAACAGGTATCGATGGCTCCATACAAATCCATGGTCGCACGGCGCGTCTCAACACCAACATTTATATACCGTTGACTGAATCGGATCTGTCGCAGTGTGCCAGGCAGGAAGATGCGCAGCCCGACGGGGCGTGCAAGCCACATGCGCAAGTTGCCAGCTTTACGGGAACCTGGGTTTTCTCTCTGGGAAAATGGACGATGTTCCGGACTGGGGCTGACACTGCAGGCGGATCTGTCGTCGTCGCTGCCCGTATTCTAAATGGACCGGTCGAATGAAATGGGCAAAGCCCAGACCTGGGTTTTTTGTAGCCCCTCACCTGAGAGCAGGTGAGGGGCTTTTTAGTATTACTGGAAGAGTGAGAGGATGTTCTGAGACTGCGAGTTTGCGATGGTGAGTGACTTGATGGCGAGCGACTGCTTGGTCTGAAGCGAGGTCAACTTCGCGCTGGCAGCAGACATATCTGCGTCGGTCAGGGCGCCAATGCCGTTGGTGAGGTTGTCGGAGATGCTCGAGCCATAGGTGCTCATGTTGTTGATGACGTTGCTGTTCGCGCCCAGGGTCGAGGTGACGAACGTCATTGCCTTGATCGCGGCCTGAACCTGCGAAATCATGTCTGAGACGCTCTTGTTGCCGCCGAGATTGCCGCCCGTGGATTCGAACACGTTCGTGGTCGGGTTCGCACCGCTCGTACCGCTGCCCGTGGTGAGGCCCAGAGCGTCGGTAAGGCTCGTGCCGGCCACACCGCTCTGGAAGAACGAAGAAGAGACTGCCGGTGCGCCAGCTACCGTGGAGCCGCCCATGTACGAGGCGATTGCCGCATTGAAGCCCGTGACGGTCGTTTGGTCACCCTGCAGGCCGGTGATGTAGCTCAGATTGTTGGATGTAATCCCCAGGCCATCGCTGGTGCTTCCCGAGATCAGGTTGACGCCGTTGAACGTGGCGTTACGCGCGATGGTGTCGATCTGCTGAAGCAGGCCGGTGATCTGCGTGCCGATCTGATCGAGAGCGGCCGGGCTGCCCTGGTTGTTGCCAAGGGTGGTGACGGCGTTCTGCACGCTGTTGAGCACGCTGATGATCTGGTTGACGGCTGTGCTCGTCGAGCTAACAGTCTGAGCGGCAAAGGAAAGGCCGTCATTCACGGCGGACTGGCCGGAGACGTTGCCCTGCATCTGCTGCGCGATGCCGTAAGCTGCCGCGTTATCTGCAGCGCTCGACACCTTCAGGCCGGTCGAGATGGTGTTTTCTGCATTGCTCAGAGCGGTCTGGGTAGCGTTCAGGGTCTGAACGGCGACCATCGCCGAGGCATTGGTGTTGATCGAAAGGCTCATCGAGTTTCTCCTGGTGCTCGCCCAGATATCGGGCCACGCAACCACCATAAAAACCCAAATGGATAAGAGAAGATTACTAAGCTGTGTTAAATCCGGCTAGGTTGGAACGAAGGAAGTAACTATGCCGCGCATCAATTTTTCTATCTGACGCGGACGCATGGCCTCGGCTCAGGACCCTCTACGAGACTGAGATGATGTAATTCGACGGTCATCGGAAGGAGAACCCGATGTCTGATCTGCCGATGCTGCCTGTGAGTAAGATGCGCGCGTTAGGGCCATATCTCCCGAAAACGCGCCGTCTGAAACGCGTAGATGATCGCCGCGTGCTGAGCGGCATCGTCTACGTGATCCGGCATGGCGTGCAATGGAAGGACGCGCCGTCGGGGTACGGTCCGCATAAGACGCTGTATAATCGCTTCATCCGTTGGAGCCGTCTTGGCGTATTTCCCCGGATCTTTTCCTCCCAGACGGGTAATGCCCGCGTCCCGGAGGAGTTGATGATCGACAGCACGCATCTGAGGGCGCATCGCACTGCCGCTAGCCTGCTCAGGAAGGGGGTGCTGCGCGTCGGATCGGACGCACAAGAGGCGGCCTGAACTCGAAACTGCATGCCGTCTGCGAAGGACATGGCCGTCCAGTGGAGATGCTACTCACCGAAGGTCAGATGAGTGACCACAAGAGCGCAGCCCTCCGCTCGCCACCTGGTCGGCGATTGCGGTTACGACAGCAATCGCTTCCGGCGCAAACTGACCGAACGAGGCATCGAGCCATGCATCCCGTCCACAGAGAGCCTGAAAGTGCCGATCCCGCATGACAAGTCCCTATATCGCCGGCGACGCAAGGTCGAGAACATGTTCGGCCGCCTCTAGGACTGGCGCCGCATTGCCACGCACTATGACCGCTGCGCCCACACCTTCTTCTCGGCAATCTGCCTCGCCGCAACAATCATCTACTGGACGCCCTAATGAGTCCTGACCCTAGTCCTGGGAAGGGTCATGAAAAAAGGCGGGCAAAGGCGCCCCGGAGGCAAGGCAGGCGTCAATTTGATCGCAGGCCTCAAGAGCCTGAGAGATCGTTACATCCATGTCGAGATATCGATAAGTGCCGAGTCGTCCTAGAAAAGAGACATGAGGCTCTTGACTAGCAAGTCTCAAATAGGCGTCCAGGAGGGTGCGCTCATGTGCGAGACGAATTGGGTAATAAGGAATATCTGTGGGACCTGCTGAACGACTATACTCGCGAAAGCAAACAGTCCGGTCGTCATGGGGTGGATCCCAAGGAGCGAAATGACGATGTTCCGTTATGCGCGTGTAAGGCACGTCGTTGTCACAGTAGTTTATGACTGCGGCTCCTTGATAATCTCCGACTGCGTCGATACGTTCAAAATCAAGAGTGCGGTATCCTAAGCGACCTAATCTGTAGTCAAAAAAACGGTCTATTGCCCCTGAGTAGAACACGTGGTCGAAGTCCATATGTAGCGTCTCAAATTGTCTATTGAGCTCCAGGTTTATTCTATCATGCTGTAGCATTGAGCTAATGATGGCGGAGTATCCCTCCGTTGGCACGGCTTGGTATGGATGATGAAAGTAATTGTCGTCATATGTGAAACGTATGGGGAGCCGTTTCAGTATAGAGGCAGGGAGTTCTCTGGGCTGCACCCCCCATTGCTTTCGGGTGTAGCCGAAAAAAAAAGTTTCATACAGATCGCGCCCCACCGTCGCGAGCGCCTGTTCTTCGAAATTCGACGGTTGGTTTCTTCCTGCCTCCGTTTGCTCGGTTATGAAGCGGCGCGCCTCGTGGGGTGAGAAGGTTCGTCCGAATAATTGATTGATGGTATGCAGATTAATGGGCAGCGAATATACGCTACCTCTCGCAATCGCTTTGACACGATTTACATACGGACGGAACGATCCAAAGCGCCTGATATACTCCCAGCAGCGTTCATCAGCCGTATGAAAGATGTGTGGTCCGTAGCGGTGGATCAGCACATTAGACCTTTCGTCGCGCACAGTATGACAATTACCTGCAATGTGGCTGCGTTCATCGATCAAGGAGATGAGATGGCCACGCTCGGCTAAGTGGCGGGAGAGTACCGCACCGGTAAATCCGGCACCGACGACGCAGAATTTCATGATAGAGTGTCTCTTTTTGTACGGGTGCGCTCTAACCAGAGTGATCAGCAGCGGGTGGAAAAGAGGTTGATTCGGGGTCTATGCGCTAATTGCGTTGCCAGGGGTGTTCATGCATCACCCGTATATATCTCGGATCATACATGGTAGTATCGAGCACTAAGGATGACCCCGAATGGAAAGTTGCGGACGGCCTGTTAATCGAACCGGATGGTGATAATGGACAAGTTTTTTATCAGTCTCGAACGTACGCCTGAACGCACCGAGCGCTTCATCGCGGCGAACTCTCATATTAACGGTTTGGTCCATGCTCCCGGTATTGATGGCAAATCGCTAAATCGCGACGCCGTGACCGACGCAGGACTGGTCCATCCCGCTTGTCGCTTCACGGTAGGGGCCATCGGATCTGGGCTCACCCATATCGCGCTATGGGGTTCTATCGCAAAAAATAGAAGACCTGCACACATTTTCGAGGATGATGCCTATCTGTGCAAAAATTTCGAAGCAGAAAGTGAGCGTATCATAGCCGGGCTCGACGAAGAATGGGAGATCATTCTCTGGGGAAATAATCCGGATACGACGCTGAAATTCGCGCTATTTCCCGACATCACACCCTGTGTCATGAGGCTGTCGCAACAATCGGTACAAAAAAACATAGACCGTTTTGCTCAGCAAGAAGTCGCAGCGCTCGCTTTTCGTCTGGATCATACATTCGGTATATGTGGCTATGCTGTTTCGCCTAAAGGAGCTCAAACGCTTCTGAAAGGGTGTCTCCCTCTGCGTGGGGAGGCTGTTTGCTATGACTCATTGGGTGGGAAAACGATTATAGCGTCATCGGTTGACCATTTGATGAATACTATTTACCCGCAAATACAAGCTTACGTGAGCTTTCCTCCCTTGTGCCTTACCGACAATCGAGCCGAACATTCTCTCAATGCTTGAGAACTAGTCGCGTGGCTACGCCAGGTCGCGTTGGCAAAGGATCTGATCCAGTGTCTTGCGGCGGCGAGGTTGAGGAAACTCATGAAAGACATGGCGGTCTTATCGTAGCGGGTTGCGATACGTCGCATCTGCTTGAGCCTGTTGAACATCCGCTCGATACGATTTCGGTCCCGATAGCGTTGCCAGTCTATTTGCTGAGGAGGCTTACGGCCTTTGCGTGATGGAATAACCGGCAGGATCCCGTGGATCAGAAGCGCCTGACGGAAACGGTCGCTGTCATAGCCTCGATCAGCCAGCATCGCCCTCGGGTTTGGAACAGGCAACATCAGTTGGGGGGGCTGTGGCTTTGTAATCTCAGACCTGGCCTCCGGTCAGGACAATGCCGAGAGGACGTCCCTGATTGTCGCATTGGGCGTGGATTTTGCTCGTAAAGCCGCCGCGTGATCGACCAAAACCCTCCGAATGAGCCCCCCCTTTTCCGCCTGTAGCTTGTGAATGGGCACGCACCACAGTGCTGTCGAGCATATGCTGCCAGTTATCGGTCAGTCCCAGATCTCCCAGGGTTTGCAGCAGGGCATCCCAGACACCCTGTTCAGCCCAACGCCGAAACCGGACATAAACCGAGTTCCATTTGCCGTGGCACTCAGGCATGTCGCGCCAAGGACAGCCTGTGCGCAGAACATCCAGCATACCATTGACAAACAGGCGGTTGTCTCCAGATGGACGGGCCCAACGTCCGCGCTCAGGTGGCAGAAGCGGACCAATCAACGACCATTCATGATCCGTCAAATCGCCTCGTGCCATCCCTGCTCATGCGGCCCGTAACCTACAGGCAGGAATTGAAACAGGTCTTGCCCCAAACCGATAGGCCTATTGTCAACGTAACTTAGCTCTGTGTGGCTTGGTCCTGGAGTTCGATTACCCGCAAGTAATTGAGGAGGCGATTACGTTCGAGCTCAGCAAGAAGTGGATTGTCGACAATATGCAAAAGGCGCCTTTTGATTTGCGGGGCGTTTACCTCGTCTTCGCCGAAGATGATCCCTAGGCCGAAAACTCCTGGAACTGATGAAAAACAGAGCGGGAAATCGGCATTTTCTGCCAGGAAGTCCTCAATGGCACGGCGTACGCCGTTTCGTTCGCCACCGGAATGGCATGCCAATGCAAAAGCGCCTTCGCCCCGAAAGCCCCCTTTGACCAGTTCAGCCTTATCTAGGGTTGTTCCCATATCCCAACGATGCGGGTGTCGGAAGGCTGGGGGTATACGATCCGGATTATAATAAAGATCGCGATATGCACATGGCCAATCTACATCGTGGACAAACGCGAGAAAATATCCTCCATCGCGGAGCACTGATTGCCTGATGAGGCTCAACTCATTATAAACAGTATACCAGTTGTGATCGCCATCCACGAACCATCCATCGATATTTTCAATATTCAGGATGTGGTCGAGGCTCGTACCTTTCAAAAATACTAAATCACCCTCGGCGATAGTGGACTGATAGAAATTTTCGTCAGGATTGGTGTCTATGCAAGTTAATTTTCCAAAGTGTTCTTTTACATAGCTGAGCAATACCGAAGTGTTTCCGCCTGTCTCAGACCCGATTTCGCAAATATTTTTTGCGTTAACAAGCTGAAGGATGTCGAGATAGAGGTGAGAGAAGAGTGACATCGAATGAATAAGGCTCATCGTATATTCCTTTGGTTATGCTCATGTCGCGTATATTGACGAATGACTTGCTCGCTTAGAAGCCAATAACGCGGGTCCAATAGTAAGCTGACAGTATAAAAATAACCTTTTGAATCTAGATCATGAACCAATACTCAAAATGGACGGGAGTCGACATGGGTGCGTCGTGATTTACTGAGTTGCGCCAGCTTCGACTCCACCTCGCCATTTTCCTTGAAAAAATTCGCGGCATAAACTGTATGAGAAAATACGTCTTGTGATAGCAGGCGGTAAAAGATCTTCACAAGGTCGCAGAGGATGTTGACATTGAACTCGGTGAGGTGTTCGTCGATTCCGAACTGCGAAACAGCGTCAACGCAGGCATCGAAGGTCTCATGCTGTAACGCTATATAGGACAACTCTGTGTCGCTTCGTCCCTCTTTAAAGAAAATGGGACAAAACACGTCTTTTACATTTGCCATTGTCCTAAGCATCGGATGGGAAGCGAAATTCGCAATTTCTAAGATATGATTCTTATAAACATCGAAGCTATTTTCAACGATATGATGGAATCTACACTTGGGGTGCAGGGAATCCTGCATATAATCCCGATTTTGTGGCATCTTGTGTATGAAAAAGACGTCCAGAGTTTCGCACAAGAGATCTTGTGCAAATTTCTCAAGAGACCAACCGCTCCCGCACAGATCGACAATAATACAGTCATCGCTGATGATTTTGTTGCTATAAGAAATGTAATCTTCGTCACCCAAGCACTTGGAATATCTACTGGTGTAATAATATTCGCATTCGAACTCATTGGGGAAGAGGGTTTCGAATAGAATTTTCCATTTGAAACAATCTCTTGCAGAGAATACAATCCTACTCTTGTTAAGGTGTTGAGCCGTTTTTCGAAGGATCATGCTGGAAAATATCAGAATGGGAAAATTCAACAACAGTTGGGTCTCTTGCACCCTGCGTCTGATGTTGTCTTCTTCCCACGTGGTGAGCCGTAGCGCTCGCATGAGCGAGGCCAATTTGGAAAATTGGGCTTCAAAGAGAATTTTTTCAACCGGTTGGATTTGCGAACGATCTGTGAGCTCGAAATCGATACCGTGTTGGGCTGGGCTATACCCGTCCGCGTGTGGATTGTCCCCGAGATGGCGCTCAATATCGAACCGAGCGAGAATCGCGGGCCAAATCTCTCCATGGTGCTTTCCGTAGTTCGAGACGATCAGAGCGCATTGCTTATCGAAACCAGCGGCCTTGAGAAAGGACATGATGATTTCGCGTGAGAGATACTGGTCCGAGATAAGTAGGTCACCGTCGCGTACCTTGGTAATATTCTCCTTTATGGGAATGATGTTTTCCAGCTCGATTGAGATTTCGAGCTCCATTATAGAGGTCACTGTTGTATGGTCGAGCCCCAGGACACGCTTAACCCCTTCATAGATCTGGTCGAAGCTATAATGTGCTCCCAGAAGATCGCGTTCGCTCTGTATACGTATATTTGCGAAATTAGGGATCCCGAGCCGCTCTTCCATTATGACAAAGATATTTGTTGGTGTTACGCAGCGGCGCGCAATCAACGTATCGAAAACGTCGAAGGTATTAATCGTTCTCTTGACGATCATAAATGCGGTCTTTCCGTTAGTACGCGTGATTAGGTGGCGGTTCCGCTAGGCGGGATAACACGTTCGAAGCTCATGTCCGTGCATTGAAATACTCAGTGGGAGCATAGCATTTTAACGGTTAAAAGTCTCTCTGCCAGATAGAAACATACAACGCGTTGCCTATTATCGTTGGTGATGAAACGACTCGCGCGGTGCTTCCTTGAGGGCTATTCTGCTGGTTTCTCCGCGCGAGACAAGAATGTTGTGAATGCCCCGTCTAATGGAACAGGGCGTTTCTGAGAGCACTTTCGCGAACAACCATCTGAGGGAAATTACGATGTGCGGGTATGGAATCCCGCCTTCCGTCTCAACACCAACATTATATACCGTTGACTGAATCGGATCTGTCGCAGTGTGCCAGGCAGGAAGATGCGCAGCCCGACGGGGCGTGCAAGCCACATGCGCAAGTTGCCAGCTTTACGGGAACCTGGGTTTTCTCTCTGGGAAAATGGACGATGTTCCGGACTGGGGCTGACACTGCAGGCGGATCTGTCGTCGTCGCTGCCCGTATTCTAAATGGACCGGTCGAATGAAATGGGCAAAGCCCAGACCTGGGTTTTTTGTAGCCCCTCACCTGAGAGCAGGTGAGGGGCTTTTTAGTATTACTGGAAGAGTGAGAGGATGTTCTGAGACTGCGAGTTTGCGATGGTGAGTGACTTGATGGCGAGCGACTGCTTGGTCTGAAGCGAGGTCAACTTCGCGCTGGCAGCAGACATATCTGCGTCGGTCAGGGCGCCAATGCCGTTGGTGAGGTTGTCGGAGATGCTCGAGCCATAGGTGCTCATGTTGTTGATGACGTTGCTGTTCGCGCCCAGGGTCGAGGTGACGAACGTCATTGCCTTGATCGCGGCCTGAACCTGCGAAATCATGTCTGAGACGCTCTTGTTGCCGCCGAGATTGCCGCCCGTGGATTCGAACACGTTCGTGGTCGGGTTCGCACCGCTCGTACCGCTGCCCGTGGTGAGGCCCAGAGCGTCGGTAAGGCTCGTGCCGGCCACACCGCTCTGGAAGAACGAAGAAGAGACTGCCGGTGCGCCAGCTACCGTGGAGCCGCCCATGTACGAGGCGATTGCCGCATTGAAGCCCGTGACGGTCGTTTGGTCACCCTGCAGGCCGGTGATGTAGCTCAGATTGTTGGATGTAATCCCCAGGCCATCGCTGGTGCTTCCCGAGATCAGGTTGACGCCGTTGAACGTGGCGTTACGCGCGATGGTGTCGATCTGCTGAAGCAGGCCGGTGATCTGCGTGCCGATCTGATCGAGAGCGGCCGGGCTGCCCTGGTTGTTGCCAAGGGTGGTGACGGCGTTCTGCACGCTGTTGAGCACGCTGATGATCTGGTTGACGGCTGTGCTCGTCGAGCTAACAGTCTGAGCGGCAAAGGAAAGGCCGTCATTCACGGCGGACTGGCCGGAGACGTTGCCCTGCATCTGCTGCGCGATGCCGTAAGCTGCCGCGTTATCTGCAGCGCTCGACACCTTCAGGCCGGTCGAGATGGTGTTTTCTGCATTGCTCAGAGCGGTCTGGGTAGCGTTCAGGGTCTGAACGGCGACCATCGCCGAGGCATTGGTGTTGATCGAAAGGCTCATCGAGTTTCTCCTGGTGCTCGCCCAGATATCGGGCCACGCAATCACCATAAAAACCCAAATGGATAAGAGAAGATTACCAGAATTCGCGTGACGTGAAACCGTGGCGGAAAAAAAGCGGTCTGATGCTCAGGCGAGTTTCCCCATGTTGCGCAGCCCCAGATGGGAGCGCTCAGAAACTGCTTGCCAAATCACGTTGCCGTAACTATCACGTGATCGTGGTGTCATGGATATGTCGACGTTCTGCGGGCATTGTAACGGACGGCTAATATATGTTATCGCTAAGCATATATTAACTCGAATACATTAATAGTTCTTTCAAGCTCAGAGACTTAATAACTTACTTATATTTGGGTTACATGGCGATGCCAAGACTGCCTTTGGGACGTTTGCTCCATATTTCGACTGTGTTCATGACCCTTGCGCTCGCAATGAATGTGCATGCGCTTGCCAGCCGCATGGGGCAGGATGAGCGGCCAGTTCAACCTGAAAATTCGGACCCGGGGATGGTGCCCAGCAAGGTGCCCACGGGATCAAGCAGGGCTCGAGAGAATACTCTCGAAGCCGCGGCAAACGTGGGGCGCAAAGATGGTTGGCAGGCAATCCCAGTCGTGAGCCAAGGGCCAGCCCCTGGAGATGATATGGTGCCGGTAGATGCAGCTTTTCTCAATAACGACGCTCCTGCCTCGTCGTGTGTCGCGACGCCTTGCGTACCGGGCAGTATCGGCGAAACGACAGGACCGACCAAAGAGCAAGCCCAGGCGGAGCTGGTAAAGCGATTGCTCTCGCGTCAGGGTTCGATCGAAGACGAGCAACACAGGCTGGAAGAACAGAAGCACGTTTTGGACTCTGCGCGTATCGCTCTTGAGGACAGGATGCGTGCAATCGATAATTCGATGGCGGAGCTTGCGGAGAAACAGGCGCAGCATAAGGAACTGATGGTGGCGGAGACGTCACGACTGGTAAAAATTTATGAAGAAATGCCTCCACGGGAGGCTGCTGCCGTCTTCAATATTATGGATATCCATGTCTTGGTGTCGATTGCAAACAGCATGAATCCGAGGAAAATTTCGGCCATCATGGGCTACATGTTTCCGGAGCGAGTTAATACAGTATCGCAATATCTGGCCGGAGTGCGGAGCTTCCGTCCCAATCGTACGACGCCCGACAGTATGCTCGGTCATGCACCGAGTGCAGGGGTTCTTTCATGGCTACCAAACGTTCCCGCAGACCGTAGTCCAAGTGTGAAAGAGTAGACCTTGCTACCGCTGTCAGTTCGAGCGTTACGATGCCCTCGACGTGCGATATTGTCTGATGGCGGTATGTGCGCGTTGCAGGTTATCGCGCCCGTTATCAACTGTGCGATCGTCTTTGATATCATAGACATGTTGGGATAGGTTCGAAATGCACCCTGGGTTGCGCGCCTACAAAGCCGTTGCAGATACAAGCATGACGGGCAGAGAGGCGGAGATCGCTTGCTTCACCATGATGATTGATGAGTTGAGCAGGGCCGAACAAGACGCATCAATGCGTATGAAGGCTCTGGATCGCCATCAGAAACTCTGGTCCCTCATAATGAAAGCGAACATCATAGACAGCGGGTTAACGCCCGACGAGGAGCGGGCCTTGATCATCGATCTCGCCGATAAAGCGCAGAGATACGGCATCCAGGCAATCCTCGATGACCGCCTGACGCTGAATCCTCTGATCGATATTGCGCAGGATGTCCTTGATGGCCTGACGGGTGTGGCGGGTTGAGGGACCGTATCCTTCTCTGCCCCACCCTCCTGGGTCTCTTCGCTTAGAAAAAATCCACCTCGCCGACAGAAGAGGGCGGCTCGCTCGTCTTGCCGGTGAAGAGGCCGCGCACACTGCCAAGCTGCACATTTTGGAGGAGCGAATCCAGGCTGACTGGCCTGTCGCCATTATGACAGGCCGTGTCCATGAAGTTGCGCAGAATGATCGTAATTGCATCCACAAATTGTGTCGCGTGGTCGAGCTTCTGCAGATTCCTGATCTCACTTTCATGAAAACTCGTATTCAGAGCAGACCTCTCGATCGCCGCCTGCACGCTTAGGAGATCACCATGTGTGATAACAAGCTGCGCAACAATATTGGAAATGACTTCGCGGGGCTCGGTGTTCATCGATTACATGATTCCCAAGTGACGTGGGGGAGGAAGCAATTCGTAAGGGGCGGCTTCCAAGTGCAAAGAGGCGACGCCGGATAGCGGGTAAATGATGAGCATGGGCGCAACCGAGCTAGAAGAGTTCGACATGTGCAACTTCGCTCATCTTCCACTTCTTCTCGTAGGCGGCCTCTTTTTTGTTATATGCTTGTTCTTCCACGCTAATAGCGCGGCCATCTTCGACGAGGTTTTGCTGTGCCTTTCCGGTCGCTGGCCAAAAGCGTATACGTCTGGCCTGAGTGCCACCGAGGCTCTGTGCTATGCAGGATATACGTTCGTCGGCCAGATAGCCGATGACAAAAACCGCGTTCTCATGACCAATCTTCCCGAGTGAGGGCACGATCGCTGCTCCGCCGAAAGCTTTGCACAAAAGCCGGTCACGTCTCCCACCAGAAGTGAGAATGCCATTTATGAGCTTTTCCATCGCGTTGACGCCGAAGCGGAGCGCGGTGTTGTTGTCGCATCCTTCTCCCGTCGGCAGGAGGAAGTGATTCATGCCTCCTATCCGGGCGATTGGATCGTACATGCAGACGGAGATGCACGACCCGAGCAGGGTCGTGAGCAGGGTATCGCTCCCGCTGGAGATGACGACCTCACCCTGAATGACGGTTTGAGCCTGCATCGGTTGCTGCATCAGGTAATAGGCCCGAAGACCTTCTCCAGTACTTCGCGAAGTTTCGCGACGGTGTAGGGTTTTGCAAGAAAATTATTGACGCCAGCCTTGATCGCTTCCTGCACAAGGTCTCGGCTGGCTTCGCTCGTTAAGATCACGAAGGCGGTCTTTTGGGTTTTTGGATTTTCGCGCACGGCGCGGAGCAGAGCCAAACCATCCATGACTGGCATGTTGAAATCAGATATCACGAGATGTGTAGGGTTCTGGCCCAGATACTCCAGAGCTTCCTTGCCGTCCTTACGTTGGGCCACCTGTGTGAAACCAAGTTGCGCCAGATTATTAGCGAGAACCTGGCGTATGGAGGCCTGATCATCGACGATCAGAGCTCTAATTTGAGAGGCAGCGGGCATATCAGGTCCTTAGAGCTTCGCGCGGAGGGAAATAACGTGATGCGGCTTGATGACTTGGAGGTGTATTTGAAGGAGAAATCATCGTATTCGTGCGGTCATCGCAGCATGACTGATTTGGCCGAGCGGTACGATCTGCGCGGCACCCCCAATTTCAGCCGCGACACGAGGCATCCCGTATACCACCGAAGTGGCTTTGTCTTGCGCAATGGTCCAGGCGCCTGCGCGGCGCATGGAGAGCAACCCCTCGGCACCATCCTGCCCCATACCGGTCAGGATGATTCCAAGCGCCGCTTTGCCAACCTGTTCCGCAACCGAGTCAAAAAGCACATCAACTGAAGGCACGTGGCCGCTGACCGGGGGCCCCGAATGCAGCCTTGTCGTCACCGCGCGATCCTTTGTAGCCACTGTCATATGACGCGTCCCCCCTGGCGCTATTCTAACATCGCCAGGCCCGAGGGTCTCGCGATCTTGCGCCTCGCGAATGGTTAGTCCCCCGATTTTTTTATCAAGGCGAGTTGCAAAGCTCGCTGTAAAAAACGCTGGCATGTGCTGACATATGACGATGGGAGGACTAGAGGCGGGGAAGCCGCTTAGAACCTCTTCCAGCGCCTCTACACCTCCTGTCGAGGAGCCGATTGCGATGACCGAGAATTCCTGCGCCCAGCCTCTAGGCTCAGGCGTCATCCTTACCGCCGGGAGCTCTTTGACACGCGTTTCAGGCTTGGACTTCGCGGCCTGGCGGACAATTCCTGGAAGGCCGGAATAGGCGTTCACACCCGGTGCAGATGACATGGCTTTCGGAAAACAGTCGAATGCACCCATCTGAAGCGCGGTGAGCGCAAGTTCGGCGTTTCGCTCGGTCAGGCTCGAGACCATGACGACCGGGATCGGTCGTAGCCGCATGATTTTGTCCAGAAACTGAAGCCCATTGATGTTGGGCATTTCGATATCGAGCGTGATGACGTCGGGCTGTTCCTTGATGATCATGTCCTTGGCCTCGAGGGGGTTCGAAGCCTCGCCTGTAATCACGAGGTCAGGATGACCTTGGAAAGCGTGACGGATCATCGCACGCGCTGTACGCGAATCATCGACTACGAGGACCTTCACCGGGGGGATCATGCTCAGCCCTCCTTTCTGTAAATGGTCGGTGCAATATTCACCAGGCCGCATTGCGTGGCGTTTGCCACGCGTTCGGAGTGACCAACATACAGGAAGCCACCCGGCTCGAGGCGTTCGGACAAACGCGCCCATAATGCTTCCCGAGTTTCGTCATCGAAATAGATGACGACGTTTCGGCAGAAGATGACGGAAAAACTGCCCCGAAACGGCCAGGGAGCATTCAGGTTGAGCACCTTGAAACTTGGTAACTTACGTAGAGAGACGCTGAAGCTCAGTGACCCAGCGCCATCGTCCTCCAGATAGAGTCCGCGCTCCCGCTCGGGAATTCCCTCCAATTCGTCTCGCCCGTAAATGCCACCGGCCGCCCGCGCTACAACCTCGCTATTGATATCTGTGGCGAGGATACGAAAATCGTAGTTCCCGATTTCCGGGAAGCTGCCCGCCACCGTCATGGCGATACTCCAGGGCTCTTGTCCAGTAGAGCACGCTGCTGACCATATGCGCGTCTTTTTTCCCTGGCGAAGCACTGGGATCAACGACGGCATAACCTCAGTACGCAGATGATCAAAATGATTTCTTTCCCTGAAGAAGCCTGTCACGTTCGTCGTAATGGAACAAATGAGTTTCTCCATCTCGACTGTGCCCGAAGGACTGGTTGTAAAGGCGAGATAGTCACTGAAGCTCGCCATCTGCAGTTCTCGGACGCGCCGTGAAACACGCGCATAGACGAGCGCCTTTTTTGTATCAGGGAGGCAGATACCTGCCTGTTCTTGCGCGATCGCCTGAAGACGCCGGAAATCAGCATCAGTGTATTCCGGAGCGGAGAGGGTGATCGGTGTCGTCATTCTTTCGGAGATTCGCCAACGAGTTGCTTCACGACCGTGTCCAGCTTCAGGATGCCGATCATCCTGTTATCGACGAGCACAAGACCATGAAGGCATCCTCCCTCGTCAGACGTTGGCTGGATGTCGGTTGACTTGATATCGGCGAGGTCGATCACCCTGTCGACGAGGAGGCCATAGACAACCCCACCCCGGGATTCGACGATGACCACCACACGTCGAGCGTTTTCGAGTTCCGGTGCGATGTTCAGATAGGCGGCCAAATCGATGACAGTCAGAATAATCCCGCGCAGATTGATCGCGCCGCACACGTAAGCGGGGGCGAAAGGAAGCGTCGTAGTCTTTTCGAAGCCTCTGATTTCACGGACACTAAGTATCGGTATGCAGTATTCCTGCGCGCCGACCGCAAAGACGATCATCTTGATGGATGCAACGTTTTGCCCGTCGATTGTTGCCAGCTGGTCGGTCATCGGAGATTCCTGATTGATACTGAGCATTTCTTGATGGCCTAGGCTACGAGCTCGGAAAGACCGAGCATTGATTTGTTTTCCGTTTGGCTGAGCGCCGCTGCTATCAACGCGGAGACGTCCAGAATGAGAGCAACGCTTCCATCTCCGAGGATCGTGGCTGCCGAGACCCCAAATATGTGCCGGTAATTCTTTTCCATACTTTTAATGACGACCTGCGTCTGTCCGCAGATTTCATCAACGATGAGCGCAGCTCGACTACCGGACTCATTCTCAACGACAAGCACCACAGCGCCCTCAAGCGTTCCTTGCTTGCGAGGCGCTGCGAGGCCGAGTGTTGCGGCTAGCGGCAGGAGGGGAATACACTCCCCGCGCTTAGAGATGATATTCGTGCCGTCAGGCAGGGCATAGATATCGCCTTCGCTCACGATGATTGCTTCCGATACTGCCGAAATCGGGATCACCATCGTCGTATCGGCTGCGTTGATCAGCATCCCGTCAAGAATCGCCAGGGTCAGCGGCAGGCTCAGGCTGAATGTTGTCCCTCTGCCCGACACGCTGCTGATAACAACGCGGCCTCCGAGGCTCATGATCGCCTGCTTGACGACATCCATTCCGACACCGCGCCCGGAAAGATCGGAGACCTCCGATGCGGTAGAGAAGCCCGGAGTGAAGATGAGATTGTTGATTTCGTCTTCGCTCAGTGTGGCATCTGGCGGGATGATGCCTCGCTTCACCGCCGTCTCGAATACACGCTGCTGATTGACGCCTGCGCCGTCATCTCTGATCGTGATCAGAATACGCCCAGACCGGTGTTCGGCGGAGAGCGTAATATGGCCCTCCGCAGACTTGCCAGAGGCGATACGGTCCTCACGTTTCTCTATGCCGTGATCGACCGCGTTACGCAGCATATGGGTGAGGGGAGCTGCAAGTTTCTCGATAAGGGTTCTGTCAACTTCAGTATCCTCACCCTCGAGTACGAGATTCACCGCCTTCTGCGTCATCGCGCTTGCTTCACGTACGACCCGTTGCATGCGCTGGAAGACGCTTCTCACGGGCTGAGCGCGCACCGACATGACCGCGTCCTGTATGTCACGGGTGAGGGTTTGCATGCCCTCAATGCTCTGAATGAGTTCGTGATGCCCCGAAACACCGCTTTTCTGACAAAGAGACTGAACCGCCGCCTGCGCGATAACCAGTTCACCGACGAGATCCATCAGGTCGTCCACACGGGAAAGATCAACGCGGATCGAGGCTGACTCGGTCTTGCGTGCGGTTGCAGCCTGAGGCTCGTCCTCTTTAAGTGTCTGGGTCGCGGATGCAATCGCTTCGAGTATCTTTTCGGCAGGTGGCCTTGAGTCGATGGCCTTTAGCTGAGCGCCGGTACCAACGCTAGGACGCGTAACCGGGACGATTGCAAGTTCTTCGGGAGGGTGGCTCTCTGAAGATGTATCCGGGCTTTCACTGACGCTTTCGAGCGATTCTGCAAATTCGGGTAAGTCCTTTCCCGGGATAAGTGAGGCGTCATCACGTTGTATCGCAAACGTGCAGCTATCGATCACCCAGTCGAACGCGTCGCGGATCGTCCCCTCATCGACGGCGAGCGGAAGCAGGATATCCCAACGAAGATAGGACTTTTCGACATCCATGGTCTCTAGGCTCGGCAGAGCCTCGGAATTACAGAAAATTGACGCCGCTTCGCCTTTTTCTTTCGCGAGATTCGTGAGGGCGAGCAGAATGTTCCTGGCGTCGTCCCCGCAACCATACATCTCATCATGTGGATGAAAGGACACACGCCATCGGGCGGAGGAATCCAACGCTGAACTGTCCATTCCCAGCTCATCGCCAAAATCGAAAGCAACGGGCTCAAATTCCATCGGGACAGGACAAAAGCCTGAATCGATCGCGTTGTCATCGGCCTCGGAATGCGTGTCGGAGCCCCGAGGATCAGAGGCAATCACCCCCTGTAACTCGGCGACGCTCTCATCGACACGCGATGGGTCAACTGTGGTTCCGCCGCGGGCTTCGACCACAAGGTCGCTCAGAACATCCATACTTTTGAGAAAGACGGCAATGACATCACGCGTCGGCTCGATCCGCGCCGACCGGACGCCGTCGAGCGAATTTTCGAAGACATGAGCAAAGCGAACCAGGTTCTGAAGCCCGAACGAAGCCGCCCCCCCTTTGATGGAATGCACCGCCCGAAACACCGCGTTGACCGTGTCGTCCTCTGCACGGTCCGCATCGAGCGCAGACAGCCCGGATTCCAGCTCCTGCAGCTGTTCGTCGCATTCCTGGAAGAAGATTTCCAGGATTTCATCCATGTCTGAGCTCATGCTGACCCTGCTTTGTTATTCTGTGACGCGACGTATGGCTGAGACCAGACTCTCGGAATTGAAGGGCTTGATGATCCATCCCGTCGCTCCAGCAGCACGCGCACGGGCTTTCTTTTCCTGGTCGCTCTCGGTCGTCAGGACGATGACCGGTAAATGGCGGAAAGGCTCCATCTTGCGTACAGTCTCGATGACACCGAAACCGTCCATACGGGGCATGTTTATGTCTGTAATGATGACATTAGGAGCAGGGATAGCCGCCTCGAGAACACTAATCCCTTCCACCCCATCATTCCCCTGGATCACGTCGTATCCGGCGCCTTCCAGGGCTGTGCGCAGCATACTCTGCATTGTTCGCGAGTCGTCGATTGTTAGAACGCGCACAGTATTCGTTTCTGTCATGATGAGGTCTCGCTGGGGATTGACGCAGTTTCCTGCAGGAGGGAGGACACGCCGAAGAGTGACAAGGCTTCGACCAATTTTTCAGAAGGGTTGATAATCGTTCGCTTGCTGGCCAAAAGAACCTGAAGACAGAGCCCTCCGAGATAGGTCACATCCGACCCGTCAAGAACCGCTCCGCTTTCGATGCTGAGCTCATCGCGCAGCGCGCTCGCCGCCTTGGTGTCGAGGCGGGCAGGGAGCGTGAGCGGCGTATGCCCTGTTTGAGAAGCCGCGCGTGAATCTGGCATCAGAAATCCTCCCAACCCTGATCAGAAGAGGTGACCTGCAGCGCAGGCTTGGGAGGGGTCTTGATTGGAGGTTCGGGGGGGGAAGATGAGGCAACCGCGATAGGCCGCTTCGCTGTGGTGGGGGGCGGAGAGGGCACGGTGACGACGGCCGGTTTCGACACTGGCGGTTTTGGAGTAGGGGCTCTCGGGGCGAGGGCTTGCGGAGGCGAAGCAAGTCCGACATGAAAACGCCCGAGGGTCTGGGAGAGCGTGCGTGTCTCTGCCGTCAAGCTGTGGCTCGCTGCAGTTGCTTCCTCAACCATCGCGGCATTTTGCTGTGTAACTTGATCCATCTCGTTGATCGAGGTCGTCACCTCGGCAAGACGCGTCGCCTGATCACGCGTTGTCGTCGTCAATTCGTCGATACGTTGAGCGATGTTTGAGACGCTTTCTGAAAAATCACCCAGATACTCGCTTGTGCGTTGCACGAGCGTCACACCCCGGTCGACCTGCTCTGCCGAAACTGAGATGAGGCGCTTGATCTCGTTGGCGGATTTTGCAGATTTTTCGGCGAGGGAACGCACTTCCTGCGCGACAACGGCGAAGCCGCGGCCCGCGTCTCCTGCCCGGGCAGCCTCAACACCGGCATTCAGGGCGAGCACATTGGTCTGAAAAGTGATGCCGTCGATCACCGAGATGATCTCGCTGATCGCCGTAGAGGATTTCTGGATACCATCCATTGCGATATTAGCGTCCGCCATGATCTCAGTCGCCAGCTTGACCTTTTCGAGCGTCTTTTTCGTTTCGAGGCTGGACTCAGAGCAAACATCGGCAGTCATCTTGATACCAGTGCTGATTGTCCGGACCGAGGCTGCCGCCTGGCCAAGGTTCTCGGCCTGACGTTCGGTCCTTCTGGCGAGGTCATCCGAAGCTGTGGATATCTCCGCTGCTCCAGTCGTGATGAACTCGGAGCTTTTCGCCATCGTCTGCAGGACGTGCTTCCAGTGTTGGCAGGCTTCGTTGAAAGCCTCGCGAACCGGGGCGAATTCTCCGGGAGCGGCATCTTGCGATATGCGATGCTCAAGATCGCCAGACGCTACAGTCTTCAGAGCAGCGGTGAGTGAGGAAGTCGCAGTGTCGACGGCATTCTGCTTTTGAATTGCCGCTGATTTGAGTTGCTCGATCTCGCCATCCAGATGATTTTTTTTGCTGGAGAGATCCGCTTGACTACGAAATTTGGCGTGCAGTCGATCGAGGATATCCACGAGCGAACCGCTATCGTCCCTGTTTTCGGAGAAGCGCGTGCGTGCGCGTGTCTCGTCGCGAAGTAGTGCTTCTCCGAAGGCACGGACTGCTTCGACAGGTGTGGCAATCGCCGAATTGAGGGTTTGCCACCCTGCTAGCACTGCGAGGCATGTAGCAGCTGTCAGCGCAAGCGATATTGAGAAAGATAGGCGGGTTAATCCCCCATCGAAGAACGCGATACTCTCAGCGAGTGCTGTCGCGATGAGAAGGAATTCGAAAGATAGCATGACCGCGCCAATCTTGGATCGGAATGATGCTTCTCGATAAAGCCAGGTCTTCATATCTTCCTACTTCTCGGGAATAAGTAAACAATATAATAATACGGCCGATGATTCGAAGTCATTTCGGCTTTATCTGACAGTTTCGTCGAATTTCGAGCGCCTTCGATTGCATTGCGTCAAGAAGCTAGACGCTCACACGAAGCCATTAAAAACAAGTTAAGCGCTCTGCCGGGGAGAGAGAGAAGTTGAAACTTTTCCAGAGTACCCTCTGCTGTTTTCGCGCAATGGCGGTTCTTCCGTGAGAGAGATAACAAGCGTCATGTCTGCAGGACGTATGCACATCTCGGCGTTGAAACCTCGGGAGAGGTCGCCGGGCGCGTTATGGCCGCCAGATATCTCTCGGCACCCGTGCTGGAGCAGCCCGTTGGATAGACGGTCCGAGACCAAGCGACCGCTTGGCCTCGTCGCCCGAACGGGAAATTCGGCGCGAGAGCCGCCGCGCTCTAGAGAACGGCGCGGCTCTTCATAGGAAGTGAAAAACGCAAAATCAGGTGCAGCATCGAATGAGTTTCCTGGGACAGACTCCGGGAGGCGGTACGAGCGTCATCCGCGATCCCCGCATTTTGCTGCGTGGTTTGATCCATCACGCCGAGTGCCGAATCGACTTCTTTGAGGCTAACCGCTTGTTCACGCGCGTTGCGAACGATCGTGGTCAGCTTTTCCCCCATGGTGGTGACAAGAGCGGTGATCCTAGCAAGCGCGCATTCAGTTTCATGGACACATTCGGCACCGGAGCGGATCTCGTCGGTTGTCTTACCCACGAGTTCGCTCACATTTTTAGCCGCTTCTGCGCATCGTTGCGCCAGAGTCCTGACTTCCTCGGCAACGACGGCAAATCCGCGTCCGGCATCACCGGCGCGCGCGGCCTCGATGCTTGCATTGAGGGCGAGGACATTGGTCTGGAAGGCGATGTTCTCGATGATCGATACGATGTCCACGATTTGAGCAGAGCTGGTTTCGATCCGTTGCATGGCGTCACGGGTTCGACGCATAATATCGGAGGACGCCTCTGCAGATTTGCACGCGTCGACGCCGATCGTTTGCGCACTCGTGATGAGTTCTTCCGAATGAGACGCGCTGCGCGCGATCTGACTAATTGCTGCAGTTGTCTGCTCGAGTGCGGCGGCTTGTTGCTCAGTACGCTGCGCCAGATTTTCGGCGCCGCCATGGACCACGTCGCTTCCGGCACGAATGGTCTGGGCCGCCTCTGATATGCCCTTGATGGTCTCGGCGAGTTCACTTATCGACCGATTGAAATCGGCACGCAGGACCTCGAACTCCTCGGGTAGAGGCTGGCTCAGCTCTGAGGCGAGATCGCCGCTCGATAGTGCAGCCAGAGCCCCCCCAATCTGTTCGATAACCTTTCTAATGTCCTCGAGCCTGCGCTCGTCCTGCTCATGGCGGCTTTGCTGCGATTGCTCATTAAGGCGTCTCTCTTGCGCGATAAGGATATCGGCTTCCTGCGCCTTGAGAAGGGAAGCTCGAAAGGCGTCCAGGCCCCTTGCGATAGCGCCGATCTCATCCTGGCGCCTCGTACCGAAAACGTGGTTCTGATATTTCCCCTCCTCCAGAGCGGAGACCGAGGCAATCAGACCGGTCAGAGGCTTGCTCAATAGTTTGTGGAAGATGACCCACATGAGCAGGAGTGAAACGGCGATTAGAACAATCCCGGGGATGACGAGCCAGAAGATCGTGTTCCGCACCGGAGCTGCAATCGCCTCGGCAGGAAGGTCGACGACGAGTGTCCAATAGGTGTTGAAGCCATCGACCTTGAGCGGGACGAGAATTCGGTCCGCGCTGCCTCCGTTGAAGCCCGGGATGACCGTAATACGGTGGGAGGTAAAGGCTTTGCCGAACGACCGCGCTGAGTCATCCCGGAAATGCTGCATAAGCAGCGCAGGCGTCGGGCTCACGACCCAGTAGCCTTGGCTGGAGAGGAGGGAGATCTTGGTGCCCGGCGCAATCTGGACGTCTTGAAGCATCGGAACGAGCCAGCCCAGGGGAATATCGGCACCCACAACCGCAATGCGTCTTCCGTCAAAGGTGATTGGAAATGTGGGGGAGACCATCGGGACGCCGGTATCGTGGTCGATATAGGGCTCGAGGCCGTCCGGCTTTCCCGTACTGATGATCGTTTTATAAAAGTCGCTGTAATGAGCGGAGGGCGTACGTATCACGATGCTACCCCGGTCATCGCGCACGACATACGGGAAAAATATTCCCTCAGGATTGGTCCCCGGGCCGCCCGGGATCTGTGTGCCGTCAAATCCGCGTGGAACCTCCTTGAAGTCCATGCCAAATATTGCGGGAAAACGCTGCATATCCTCGAGGAGGAGATCGACGATGAACTGTTTGGTCAATATCCCGGTCTTGTGGCCACTTTCAATGGTGCTCTGAATGCTGCGCATTACGACGCTTTGTTCAGCTATGGAGCGGGCAATTTTTTGGCCGAGTATTTGGCTTTTCTGAATGGCCTGCGAATATACCCTTTTCTCTACTTCCTTCTTCATCATGAACCCTGAAATCGATACTGCGACGACCTGGATGATGATGAAGCAGAGGCCGCAAGCGACCAAGATCTTGGTGGCCAAGTTGACTACAGGATGGTGAAACGATTTTTTGCGCACGATGACTGCTTTCCATATGTGACGGCACGTGGCTCATAGGAGGCGTAACAGCTGCCCCTGAAGGGCAGCGTTTGGTCGTTCGGTTCTCAGAGAGCGCGGTTTGGCGCCGATGCAAGCCATGTCTGCGAAAGGGCAGGTGCCTCGCATCGTTAGATTCAGGTTAATCATTCACGAGGCGTCTGTGACGTCAATATGTTCCGGATACGTTATATCGCACCGCGGGTGGTATTTTTGTGCGGTTTGGCAAAAGGGTAACAGGCGACGCGCACAATGCGGGCAATATTGTGGGCTGAGTGATCTACCCGGCCAGAACGCGAGCCAGATATACTGACCGCACGCCCATGGTACGTTTGCATGCGCTTCGGGGGCTTGACGACAAGGCACGTCCTGATGGTGGCAGTTTTGCGTGAACCGGAAGGATTCTCTTCCTTGCCACCAAAGTAATGCGCGAGCGCAACTCAGCCTCGATGCTTGTTTCTAGGCGCTCTCAACACGCTTGCCGGCTCTATGAGCCGAAACTGCGCACGAGCCCGCCTGCAACCATCTGCCAGCCATCGATCATGACAAAGAAAATAAGTTTGAACGGCAGGGAAATTGTCGCCGGTGGGAGCATCATCATACCCAAACTCATCAAAACGCTGGAGGTGACGATGTCGATGATCAGGAAAGGCAGATAGAGCAGGAAGCCCATCTCAAAACCCCGACTCAATTCGCCGATCATGAAGGCAGGCATCAAGACGCGCCAGGGGGTTTCTGCCACATGAGCGACAGGGGACAAATTGGCGAGATGATAGAAAGTCGCGAGATCGGTCGGTCGGGCATGTGCGACCATAAACCCCCTGAACGGTTCGGCTGCCGCTTTGAGGCCGTCAATTTCGGAGAGGCTGCCGCTAATCATAGGCGCAATTCCCTGATTCCAGGATTGCTCGAACGTCGGCTGCATGACGAAAAAGGTCAGGAAAAGCGAGAGCCCGATGATAACTGTATTGGGAGGTGTGCCTTGCGCTCCAATCGCGCCCCGCAGGAGTGACAAAACAATGACGATACGTGTGAAGGCCGTCACCATCACCAGTAGACTGGGAGCCAGAGAAAGTAGGGTAATGAGCGCAGTGAGCTGGATCAGACGACTAGTCGTGCCCGGTGTCCCCCCGGTACCGCCGAGGTCGAGAGAGAGGGACTGACCATAAGCTATGACGGGCGTACAGAGTACGAGCACTGTCAGGATGAAAATGGGTAGCCGGAAGGAATGCCACTTACGCGCGCGCGAAGGCACGGCATATACCGAGCCGTGATCAATTGCGCTGGCACCGGAGGTCAGGAGCATTCCGCCGAAGGGATGGATCATTGGTTCAACTCGGCGGATGGGGAGAACTCGGGATACAGGGCCTCATTCATGCTCGCAGCGGGCGGGGTCACTACGCGAGCCTCTTCGTCGAGCCAGCCGATGAAGAGATCACTGTTAGGACCTGTCAAGATAAGCCCACGTCGCTCCGAGCAGGAAAAGATCGTCAGGCGCCGCTTCGGATCGAGAGCAAGGGTGTCGGTAACGTGCAGGCTCTTCGTTGATCTCCCGCGGCTCACCCTGGGCTCCAGATATTTAACAACGAACCGCATCAGAAAGATGAGCGAGATCACCAGCGCAAACGAAGCGCCGTAACCGAGCCATGAATATGGTGTCATGGGAGCGGCCGGCCCCATAGTTTGCTAGCGAGATGCGCAAACAGGATTCTCATTTTTGAGCGGAATTCGTCGAAGACAGAATCTCGGTCATTGTCACGCCGATATTGTTGTCGTCAACGACCACGAGCTCGCCTCGAGCGATTAGGCGGTTATTGGCGTAGATATCGACGGCTTCACCGAGCTTCTTGTTCAACTCGACCACGGCACCGCGACCCAGCCTTAATAGCTGGCTTACGGGCATAGTGGCTGTGCCGATCACCGCTGTGATTTTGACCGGAATGTCATAAACCGCATCGGTGTGGGGGGACGGTGATACACCAGAGACTGGCGCGTTAGCCGCCGTTTCTGGAGTGTCGAAGGATTCCGAAGTGAAGTCCTCTAGTCCGATCATTCCGTTTTCTGCGCTCATGATTTACAGTCCGTCTGCCATCTTGCGTGTTTTTGTGTCTGGACGTGAGAGAGAAGTTACGGAGGCTAAAACCTTCTCCACAGCTCTTCTGCGCCATTCGTCCGGATCGAGAACGACCATGTTTGTTTCAGTGCTGATTCTGATACGTGACTCTTCAGGAACAGCACAAGGCGTGAAGCTAATTTTGTCGGGATAGGCGAGGGCGCTTCTGATTAGGGCCTCGTCAGACGCTGTGCAGGATACTGTGACCTCGGATCCGTAACCCGTAATCAGGTCTATCGCATCCTGCACCAGATCACGATGCATACCGCGTAGCACGTCGGGAGGAAGCCGCGTCAGGGCGCCGACAACGTCGATCACGGTCTGCGCGAAGAGCTCTCCTGCGCGTTCCGCGAGGAGGGCGTTTCGTGCGCGCTCGTTTTCTTCGTCAAGTGCCATTTCAGTCAAGGCTGAGGAAAAAGAAGCTTCGGCTGCGAGCCGTGCTGCAGTCGCGCCTTCACTGCGTCCAGCTTCGAAGGCAGCCTGAGTCAGCGCCTCGATCTCATCTTGAGGAAGGGAGACCAGCGGACTCGTTTGTGTGGCTGGGATATCCAGCTCATCGTCGGTGGGGGTGTGAATGGGCGCAGGGGGAGGCGGCTTCGCATTGAAGTCGACGAGATGACGAGCGAGGGGCGCCTGCGGAGTGCTGACTGCCCTTGGCGTAGGCTCGCTACATGACTTCAGGGAGAAGGGTACAAATTCAGACATCAGGAAATAAATTCGTCGGTGCCAGAGCTATCGCTGATATCGATTTCTCCCGCATTGACCAAATTCTTGATCGTCATGACAATTTCCGCCTGCGCTGCCTCAACTTCCTTCACGCGCACAGGCCCAAGGGAGGCGATTTCTTCAAGCAGTATATTACCAGCGCGTTTCGACATACACTGAAGAAATAGCTTGCGCTCGCTATCCGTTGCGCCTTTCAATGCAACAGGTAGGCGATCGCGATCCATCTCGTTGACAACCCGCATGAGCGATTCCTGCGAGAGGCGGGATATATCCTCGAAGGTGAACATGAGCGCTTTGACCTTCTCCATATCCTCATGACTCTGCTGATCCATGAGCTCTGTGAGACGTGTCTCGGTCTTTCTGTCAAAATTATTGAAGACTTCAGCCAGAAGCTCGTAGCTGTCACGCTTGGAGGACCTGCCGAGGGAAGAAATGAATTCTGACCGCAATGTTGCCTCGACGCTCTCGATCACTTCGCGTTGCACCGTTTCCATGTGCAGGATGCGCATCATAACGTCTGTCGCATAATCCTCAGGTAAGAGGGCGAGAACACGCGCCGCATGGGCCGGCTGCAAGCGGCTCACAATGACCGCCGCAGTTTGAGGGTATTCGCTTCGCAGATAATTAGCGAGGATTGACTCCTGTACGTTGGCCAACTTGTCCCACATATTGCGCCCGGCAGGTCCACGGATCTCATCCATGATCTTCTCGACCTGATCAGGGCTGAGCGAACGGCGCAGGAAGGCCTCGGTCGTCTCGAAGGTTCCGACCAGACCATCGGCAAGCTCGAAATTCTCTATGAATTCCTTACACACCATCTCGACCATCGGGGCTCTGACCACGCCTAGTCCTGCCATAGCTATCGAGATGTCACGTATCTCGTCCTCATGCAGGGACTGCATAAGAGAAGCGCTTCTATCGCGACCGATAGCCATGAAGAGGATCGCCGCCTTCTGCTTGCCCGTCAGGATGAATTCTGGTTCGGCAGGGGCGGGTGATCCCGTATCAGGGGGAGGCATGACGCTCATGAAGGGGCTCCCTGTCGTGGCTCGGGCGATTCAAGCCAGTTACGGATGATCCCGAGGCTGCCCTCAGGATTCTGGTCAATACGATCAGCAACTTTCGCAATGGTTCCTGCACGGGCCTTACCCTCGATCCCATCGATCGAGACAGTCTCCGCGTCGTTGCGAAGCGCCAGGCTGTTGCCATTGTTTTGTCCGAGCGCGGAATGGCCTGAGTCGTTATCCAGAAAAGCGTTGGAAGCGCCGTTGAGTGCCTCAAGATGGGTCGGCCCTGGCCTGGAGAGGGCAGGGAGAACACCGCTACCACTCCCACGTCGAAGCAGAGGCCTAAGGGCAAAGAAGCCGGCTCCGAGCGCGAGCAAGATCGGTATGACCCATTCGGCGAGATAGATCAGGTGATCGCGAGAAAAGAAACCTGGGGCACTGGGGAGGGGCTCGACACCCCCGTCTGGCATGAAGCGCATGGAGACCACTTCAACCTGATCGCCGCGCGCTTTGTCATATCCCACGGCGGTCTTGACGAGGGTTGTGATTCGCTCGATTTGTGCGGCATCGAGTGGCTTCCATATCTCGGCGCCACTCTTGTCTTTAGCATAGGAACCATCAACCATGACGGCCATGCTGACACGCGAAACGCGTGGATGGGTCTGATTGACGACCCGCATGCGTTTGCCGATTTCGTAGTTGTTCGTCTCTTCGTCTCGCGTATCGCTGGACCCGCTTTTGTTGGACTGCCCAGCGTTCGCATTCGGAAGATTATTGGCAACGGATGTATTGGGACTCGACTCTGTGTTGACGCTCTTGTCCGAGCTCGTCTGCTGTGATCTCAAAACCTGCTGATTGGGGTCGAAGCTCTCTTCGGTCTCATGGACCTCATCCGTATTGATGGTCACCGCCGCGCGAGCGCGCACATGCGCGGTTCCTAATGTCGGGACAAGCATGTCCTCGACTGACTGGGAAAGCCGGGTCTCCTCGGCATGTCGGAACTTCTCGAACGCGTTTTCCTGGCCATCTTCGCTATTAGGCTCACCGGGCTTCGCCAGCACGTCTCCTCGTGTGTCGACAATCGAGATTGATTGCGGTCTCAAGCCAGGAACGGCTGCGGCAACGAGGTTCTGAATTGCTTGGATGCCGTCAGGGGCGATGCGCCCCGCGCGCCCAATGTCAATCACGACACTTGCCTGAGACGGATTAGTCTGTACCGAAAACAGGTCGCGATGAGGAAGTACAAGATGGACACGCACATTGCGTACGCCCTGCAGGAGTCGGATCGACCGCTCGAGTTCGCCCTCAAGAGCACGCGTTTCGTTGATGTTCTGCTCAAACTGTGTGCTTGTCAGCGTCGCGCTCTTATCGAAGAGCTCATAGCCGACGCTCCCGCCATTCGGAAGGCCGTCCTTGGCCAGAAGAAGGCGCGCCTTCGCGACTTGATCCGAAGGGACATAAAGACTGGTGCCATCCGGAGAGGTTGTGCTCGGAATATGCGCTTTGGTGAGATCCTCAACCATTCTGGCGGCTTCGTTGAGGTCCAGGTTACCGTAAACAAGGGCATTCGGCTGGCTGGAGCCACCGATCATCAGATAGCCGAGGAGCCCAAGCACGAGCGCTCCGGCCATGCCAAGCGCGATAAGGCGGTTGCGCCCAAGGCCTTTCAGGGATGAGATAAGATTTTTCATCGATTATGGTCGTCAGTCGCAATCGATTATTTCAACAACTGGCACCGTTAATCTCCATTGCTCTTTATTCAATTTCTAGTTCTATCCGCAGTCGATTGCATTGACGAATGTTCTAAATGACGAACGTAATATTCAGGCGGCTGGTAAAAGCACGCGTCAGCCGAAAGGATGATGGACGGTTCAGGGCATATAGGCATTTGTCGGCGGCGTCTCTTTGAGCGGCAGGTTGAGGCGATTGGCGTTCTGATCTTGGGTAAGACCCGTGGGACCCTGCGCAACCTGTCGAGCC
Organism: Asaia sp. VD9; assembly: GCF_037150015.1. Classification (NCBI taxonomy): domain Bacteria; kingdom Pseudomonadati; phylum Pseudomonadota; class Alphaproteobacteria; order Acetobacterales; family Acetobacteraceae; genus Asaia; species Asaia sp. VD9. Next base: position 31,404 of record NZ_JBBCQM010000011.1, read on the forward strand.
ACATTGGGCATGAGGTCGGGTCTACTCCAGCAATCCACCCCGTTCCAGCTCTGTGTGCAGTATGGTTGGGGCGCCGGGGGGCGTTCCGCAGGCGCACACCAATCCTCGCCCTGTTGTATATACCCGGCATTACACTCACGCCCTGTGAGGTGGCGGGCGACATCGTCCACGGCGCATGCAGAGAGCATGAGGCATGACATTCCGAGCAAAAAGACGCACCGGATGCCTCTACCGCTGAGCACTGAGAAGGGATGACGCATCGCGGTCCTTGCTGGAAGTCGTGAATTGTTGCAGTCGAACCGGGAGTCAAAAGAGACCCTGTCATCACGGTTCGGATTTAGCTCGTTGGTTCAGCGGCTATTTTGTTGATGGCGTTCATGCCACGCGTGGTTTCGGTCTGGATAAGCTGGAAAGTAAGGTCGTAGTCGCGCTGGATTTGAACCAGGCGGGTAGTCTCGGCGACGGCATTGACATTGCTTCCCTCGAGCATTGCTTGATGCAGCTCAGGATTGGGAAGCTGACGCGTAGGGGTGGTCGGCCGGAGGAGGTAGCTTCCCTCCGCGATAAGCGTCTGAGGATTATTCACAGTTACAATGCCGATCATCCCCAGAGGCCCATCCTCGGTCGAAATGGTCCCGTCCTTTGCAATCGAGAAATCGCCGCTCTCCTGTCGCAGCACGAGATTGCGCCCGTTATTATCGAGGACCGGATTACCAGCGCTGTCGATGATTGTGCCGTCCAGGCGCCGAGTGAACTGCCCATTTCGCGTGAGCCTTACGCCCTGTGTCGTACGCACCGAGAAATAGCCTTCTCCGTTGATCGCGACATCAGTGGCATTACCTGTGCTTCTCAACGGGCCCTGGACAAAATCGCGAAACGTCGCCTTGTCCTCTGTATAGGCTTGCTCACGATCACCCGGAATTTGCCCAGAGCCCTTTTGATGCACGAGGTACTGCGAAAAGAGCTCTCGCGACCCCTTGAAGCCGTCTGTATTTTCGTTGGCCAGGTTATTCGCAGCGACGTCGAGCTCACGCTTGAGGACATCGATACGCGACAAAGCAATATAAGCGGTACTATCCATGGCGCACGATCTTCCCTTGAGATTGAGGCAGTGTAGGGGGAAAGTGTAAGTAAAATACTTCCAATAAGACTGCCATTATTTCATCAAATTAATGGTTCGCGTGAGCATGGAGCGTGTCACCTGCATCGCGTTGAGGTTAGCCTCATAAGAATGCTGCGCCTCATGCGTATCCATGATTTCGGTCATTGCATCGACATTGGGAAGCTTCACAAGCCCATTCCGATCTGCGGCGGGATGAGACGGATCGTAATGTGTCTCAAAAGAGGACTGATCTTCACCAATCTCTTTGACCGACACAGAAGACACACCCGTATCGCGGTTGAGGATTTCCTTGAATGTGATGGTTTTTCGACGATATGGGTCGGAACCCGGTGTCGAGCCCGTCGTTTCAGAGTTAGCCAGATTTTCGGCCGCAACCTGCAGTCGCTTTGCCTGCGCCTGCATCCCGGACGCTGAAATTCCGATCGTATCTGAGAAATTCATTTTTTACCTCATGGACCCGGGGTCAGGATGAACCAAGCGCAAGCGAAAACATCGACATATAGGTGCTGTAGGCATTCGTCGCCATGCGCTGTTGGTCGTCAGTCTGAGCAATCTTCACGAGCTCACCTTCCAGATCGACGCGGTTGCCATCAATCGACATGCTTCCCTCAGTCTTGCCCGTACCTGATTGACTCGTCGCTCCGGTCAAATGCGCTGAATCTGTGCGGGATAACGGCACGGACATCTGATGCGAAAGTGCGCTTTTGAAATCTGGCAGATCGCGAGCTACATAGCCTGGAGTATTGGCGTTGGCGATATTGCCCGCAATCAGTGACTCTCGCGACTGCAACCACTGCATGCGCTGCTTGGCGAGGTCGAGGACATCTGTTCCCTTGCCCACGCCAGTCGAAGGCGTTGATAGTGCTTGGAGCATTAAATTCTGCCCTTCGTTATGCAACCGTGATGACGGCAAATGGCATTATCTGAATGTCGGAAACTGTAGAATGAAATCGGCTGCGAGAGAAGCACAACTGCGGTCCGTAACAAAAAAAATCCCCTTCTGGTTCCAAAGCGATGCTCATCGCTGTGCTTCCGTCGTAGGGGAACCGGATTGAGTCAATAACGCGAATATCCTGGCCTTCGGGCCAGTCATCTCACGCGCGGTAACGCGGTCCGTCAGCCATTTGAGGGTCGCGATGTCCCCGGCGCGGGCCGCATCTGAAGCTAGTCTTAGGGCTAGATCCTGCTGAACATCCGACAGTGTCCCCCCGGCGGGAAGCTCGGTTTGCGCGATAGCCTGAAGCTCATGGCTCGCAGAGGTCCAATCGGCTTGGTTTTCGAGCATTCTGACCCGCATCAGCTTCGCTGAGGTGCTTTGCGCAGCCTTCAGTATGCTCAAGCTTTGCGCTTTATCCCCGTTCACTAGCGCGATTTCAGCGCGTGCTACGTCACGCTGCGCTTTGAGTTCGGGAGAAATCGATGGCATATCGGTGGCGTCGAGTGCAGCGGAGGCCTTGGCGGCATTTTTCAGTTGAAGATAGGCTCGCGCAAGAGCGAGGCCCGCTTCTGCTTTATTTTCCGGGACAGTCAGACCGGGGATCGCGGTTTCCAGGGCTTGGCTCGCATCATCAGCAAGCCCCAGCGAGAGCAGAAGCTTGCCGTAAGCAGCCTTCAGGAGTGACGAGTCCGGGCCTGCTGGCAGCAGCGCGATATGGGATTTGATCAGCGCGGCATCGCGAAGGGCTTGTTGGTTGTCCTGTCCATGCGCGCCGGTTTCTGCCAGGCCCTTCAGCGCTACGATGAGATCCGCGTTACGCCTTTTTGAATACGCCGAGGGACCGTCCGGCGGCGCGCCTTGGTCGATCATCAAGGCCGCGCTATGCCATTCGCCTGCTTCCAAAAATGCTTCTGCCTGCGCGAGGCGTACTGGTGCTTCACGTCCGGCGAGGCGGGCGTCGAGAATAAGCGCGTCAAGCGCGTGGATTGCCTGATGAGGCGTCAGCTTTCCTTGCGTGCGATCAAGCAGGATCAGTCGCTCGGCGGATTTTTCGGCGATAACAGGGTCACGGTCCGACCTGAGACGATCGAGCGTTCGCCGCGCGGCATCGGTTCTTCCGATCCGTATATTCGCAAGCGCGCGTGCGAACTGAAAATCTGCCTCTTGTGGCAACGTATTCAGACTTGGCAGATCACTCGGACTTGCCTCGCGCGCTATTGCCTCTGCGGCGCGCGGCAGAAGGACCGTGCGCACGTGACGCGGATAACTCCTCAATCTATCGAGATCGAGCGCGAGACGATGCAGGCTGGAAGCGTCACTTTGCTCAGTGCGCGCCAGATAGAGGGCGCGCCAGAGCTGCGCGGCGCGTTGCTGGCTTTCTGGCCAAGGGCCATCGAGCGCCGATGCCTCTTCCAGATCATCGTTCATCAAGGCTGTGGCGGCGGAGAGGAATCGAATTTCAGGACGTCCAATTTCTTCCGGATCGTCTCGAAGCGCTACGGCTAAAATACCACGCGTCTCTTTGAACGCTCCCATACTGAAAGCCGCTTGCGCCTCCTTCACGCGACTATTGAAGCGTGCCGCCGGGCTAGAATCTGCGGCGGCTAGAAAGGAAGAGTGAAGTCTCTCGCGGAGCCCTGTATCGGCCAAATCCTGAAGAGCCAGCCACTTCAGATCGATATCGTTCGCGTATACCGCCCGACCATCATCTATCATACGGTGGCCATCTCGATTGAGAAGAAGGCCGGATGGGACAGCTTGAAGGGTGACATCATCATCCCGCGAAGCGACCACGACGCCCTCACTCGTAGGCCATACATCATATCCGGGCGCGCGGCGCATTGAGGCGATGCCTCCATCGTCCAGAAGGGATGTGCCGACTAAAAGCCGCCCGCCAGAGCTTGGGTCGGCGATCGAAAGGACGCGACCGCTACGACGCATCGGATAAAGGATGCCGGTCGGGACCGCGATGGGATTCAACGCCCGGCGGTCTCGTTGTGCGGCATCGACGGGCGGTTGGAGGCCCAGAACCCATCCGTCGCTTTGCTGGGAAAGATAGAGAGGGCGGGTGTCAGCCTTGCGTAGCTGGATCACGGTCGCATCAGGCAAGACACTGACGCTCAGTGATGCGAAGATACCGTCACCGTGTATCGCAGAGGTATCCATCGGGATCGCGTTATCAATCAGGATTATGAACCGATCACCGCTCTCGAAGGCAGCAATGCCCGCTTTGGCGGGGATCGGAAGCAGCACCCGGCTCTGCGAGGACGCGGACATTGAGAGTGTCGGCCCAGGTCGGGTACCTCCCACGTCAGACGCGCCATGCGGCGCAGATTCGCTCGAGGGATGAGGCGATGTATTCCTGATAGACGCCGAGGTGGCAGGCGGGGGAGGGTCCAAGAGAGTGGCGCGCCAGGACGACGGCAAACCGTTCACGAGATCGCTGCCAGAAACCTGATTGGTGCCACCGTCCGGCTGCGCAATTGCAGTGGGCGTTGACCCGGGAGCGGGATTCGCGCGGGCTTCCCTGTGATGGGCTGCCGAACGCGTTGGGCGGGCGTCGCTGGAAGACGTAGCTGCGTAAAAGCAGGCAAGCGCTACGGGGGGCAGCCAGGGAAAATACCTGGCAAAACTCAGGGGAGAATAAATCACTTTCCAGCTTGACCAAAAAAACAAGCCTTTGCCTCTCCGATATGCCTGTCCGTACACACGTGTTTCACAGGCTCCGCCCGGACCGCAGTAACGGCAGGTCAGGCGAGCAAGTTCAGGATCTGACTGAACGTCGAACTGCCCGTGGCGGAAACGTTCGTTCCGTCACTGTCGGCTTGGCTCGTCTCTGCTGCAGCGTTCCTGATATTTCGATGGGCCATGGCTGACGGGCCGCCATGGCGGCTCACCTCATAAGAAGCATGGGCGTTCGAACTTGTCGCTTTTAGCAAAGCGGCTGAGACCGAAGAGGCGGCTGCGATATCTGACATGTTAAACCTTTTTTGAAATCTGGCTCCGCAGCGAAAAGCGGCGATTTTCTTACAGCAATCGAGACCCGGTCTGACCGTGTGGGCTCATTATGAAGCAAGTATGTTTCATTAACGTTAAAATCTTTTGAATCGTTTGCAGAGCAGTCCGGTGGCTCCTAGACGTTGGATTAGCACGTTTTTTTTCGTCGAGCAGATATTTTTTGCGAAATATTTCCTATTTATGCGCAAGGTCCGGGAGGATCGTTAACGATCCTTGACGAATTGACGATGCCAGTTTGCAACACCTCGAGAAAATCGGCAGAAAGCGGCCATGTTTTGTCACTGTCGGATGGTCGCATCAGTTTTTGCGTTGTAAGATGAGGCGAAATGCGGGGTGTTGTAAGTAAATAGAACTTAGAGAAAAATTAATTTTCGTTACCGGCAGTAAACAACAAATACATGATCATATTTCTGGTCGCAAAAAACTCAACGCGAACTTTTGTGAATTATTGGTGGATAATAAATGCGCATATTATGTGTGGCTGAGAGCTCAGGTTTCAGCCGACCTAGTGTTGAGCTTGCAAAAGCTGCTATCGCGGGTTCGCTCTCGATCATCGTCAATGATTCCTCAGGGGTTGTGGAAACTCTACGTCGATCGCATTTCGACGTGGTTGTTTTGCAGCAGGCAGCGTCTGACACGCGCATGATCCGACAATTGCGCAAAGGGAAAATTGCGCTGCCGGTTGTCGTATTCCGCAAGATGGCATCGGTAGAAGGGGAGGTTGAATTACTTTCCGCTGGTGCCGATGATTGCCTGAGCGAGGATACCGATCACACGGTCATTTTGGCCAGACTTCGCGCGGTCATGCGGCGTGCTGGCGGGCATGACAGCCCCACGCTACAGATTGGACGGTTGTCCGTTGGCGTTGAAAGACGCGAGGTCCATATCGATAATACGGTCGTGCCTTTGACGCGCAAAGAATATGATCTTCTCGCGCTTCTGGCGATGCGGAAGAACCAAGTCTTAAGTAAAGAGGTCCTCCTGGACAGTCTTTATAGTGGTGAGGACGAGCCTTTCGGCAAGGTCATTGACGTGATGATCTGCAAAATAAGGAAGAAGATCCGCGCACTCGGTATCGCCGAGCCATTCACAACGCAATGGGGTATCGGCTACCGACTTAATGAGGCCGCTTTCATGCCCGTCACTCTGACCTTGCCCAAGGAAGATTTGCAGGTGCGATCGGTATCCAAAGAGACATGCCTGCCGGTGATGGGGGGAATTCACATGCTGAATGCGATACTCCCGCCCGAACGCGCCAGGGGCTGAACTGTCGGAAATAGCTGCATCCTGAAGTAAACGCTCTGCTTCATTGAGGCATTCCGGTAAACACCGGAATGCCTATGCCGTCTCTCAGCTCTCCGCAGCGCTGGAGGTGCTGGTATCATCCGCGGCCGTTGTCGATGTTTTTCCGCTGAAATTGGTGATATTCGAGAGGGGAATGGTCGCAGCGCCCATTTGGATCTCAAGGTCAGAGCTGCCTTTCGTAACACCTGTGACGATGCCCTTGATGGTGAATGGCAAATCGGACGTGGTCCCAGTCGAATCGATGGTCTTGACTGCTACGCTGTATGCGCCGTCGGCAAGCTTGTTGCCGGAATTGTCTGTACCGTCCCACGTCCAGTTATTGGTGCCAGAGACGGACGTTCCTGTCTCGGTTTTTACGATCTTTCCGCTCGAATCACTGACAGCAATTGCGACGTTCTGGCCCTGCGTGGCGGTGAAGCTCAGAGATGCCGCGCCACTTTGCAGAGGCAAGGTCGTAGTTTTGGCTGTTGCCGTCTGACCGACCCATTGGCTGCCAGAGCTGAGCTGGCTACTTTCATTAAGTGAAATAAGAGAGGAGAGATTCGTGTTGGTCTGAACCTGCTGCTCCACCCCTGCGAACTGTACCAGTTCAGACGTAAAGGAGTCCGAACTCATCGGACTGCTGGGATCTTGATGCTGCAACTGGGTCGTCAAAAGGGTGAGGAAGGTCGTGTAGTTATTGGCCAAAGACGACAGGCCGAGCGCGGCGCTGGAACTCGAGGATGTGCCGGACGTCGTCGCATTGGCAGAGGCTTTTGCAGTGGCCTCCGCCGCTTGGATAAGTGCGGTCTGATTGCTGATCGATGAGGTTGCCACGTAGTTTGCCCTTTCCAGAATAGTGTATAGTTCTCGATTGGCGTTACGCCGTTATGTTTAGTCGGCCGTCTCGGCCCATCGCAGGGCCGTTGTTTCGGGTTGACGCGTAGGTCTCGGTTGTTGCGTCGCGGTCCATGACATCCGGGATGCTGAGTTGCGGTTTATAGCCAGGATTGGAATTCTGCCCTCCACCCGCGAATCCTTGCCCTTGCGCGAAGAAGGTCATGCCGCTCTGAGACTGGTGGTCATGCGTTTGTGTATTGGAGCCGGCAGACCCGGGAGCCACAATGTCTATCTTGATCGTGCTCGTATCGATTCCGGCTGAGGTCAATGCCGCGACCAGATCGTGTCTATTTTTGTTGAGGTTCTGCGCTGTGACATCGTCGTCACTTTGAAGGATAATACGGGTTGCTAGGCCATTCTCGCTCTCGAGGCTCAGATGGATCGGGCTCGAGTCCGCTGTCTGTATCGTCATAGAGAGAGCGGTCATATCCTGTGAAGGGCCAGACGATTGATCGGTTCCTAAAGACGGATCAGTTCTTCCCCCTGACTTGACTGTATCGGATAGGCTTCGGTCACTCAGATCGCTCTGTCGATCGGCGAGCAGCGATGCGAACTCGCTGTGTAGACTGCCAATCGAGTTTGCAAGCTGCGTCATCAACGGTTGAGGTGAACCACCGATTTCGTTGCGCTCGTCGGATGATGCGTCCCCGTCTCCAGATGATGCGCCGCTACCTAGGCCGCCGCCAGTCGTAGATCCGCTCTGTGTCGCATCTGCGTTCTGAGCAATCTCCTGGCCGGACGCGACGCCCGATGCTCCTGCACCCGCCTGCGGACTATCATCCAGCTCACGGACACCCTTGATGAGAGAATCAAAGCGAGGCGTTGGGCTCGTTATCTGCAGGAGCGGCGCGGCAGAGGGCGATGCGTTTGCCAGCCCTTCGTGAGTTTGGTCTTGAGCTGGCTGCGCGGATGACTGTTCATCGGTGATCTGAGTTGTCGAAAGCGACCTGCTGCCGTCAAAAGTTTCGATAGATGAAGTGACTGAGGCACCGCTCGTTATATTCGCGGCAAGTCGGGTGATCGTTACGCCCGGACTGCTTAGAAGGACTGCGCTCGAAGCCAATCTGTTCGATATCTCAACGTGACCCGTATTGGTCCCGATGAGATAGGCTCCGGCTCCGCCTGCAAGCGCTGATGATGCGGTCGTGTAAGCGGCGGAGCGGATTGACCTTGGCGCGGTGTCTGGCTGTGAAAGCGCGCTGGCGGAATTGAAGGGCAACTTCTCTCCGGCGGGGAGGGGGGTGATTGCTGTAGACGTCGATACGAAGGAATTGCCGTCGTCGGGATTTGAGTCCAAATTCTTCTGTGCCGGGGCGGACCCTGCGCTCGAAAGCGCGATAAAGCCACTCATAGTTGCGGTCGCCGTGGAGCCCGCGCCCGGTACTATCGTGCTTCCTTCGATCCCCGGTTTGTCTTGGTCAGCAGGGCTCGCTACCAATTCTGAAGATGTCGAACCTGGCGTGCCGTTTGAGGTCAGGACGGCGAAATTCATCGGAATCAGATAAGCCCCCTGAAGGCCTGGAGATCCCGATCCGTCCTTGACTTGAGAGCTCGTGGCGTCTGTGCTTTCCGCATTCGCCGCCGGAATTGGTCTATGAAGCGGCTTCGTCATAGCCTGTGAAGAGACAATTTGGGCACCCGATGAAATCGGGAGGCGTGCGCTTGAGTCGGAAAAACCTGAACTCGTCACATCGCTCCGACCCGAAGGGATTCTCTTGGGGTGTTCCGGGGTTGCTTGTCTTTGATGTGCCGCTGCGGAAAGCTCGTTCCTGAAGGCGGGCTTGTAGCTACCTGGTTCGGCGATCACCTGGGCGCCCGACGTTACGCGGCTCGCGAGGCCAAGGGAGCTCATTGTCGAAGCGCGTTCGTTACCGACTGAGCGGGAATGGCTTTCTCTGAGTTTCATTGGGGAGCCTCCGAAGGCCGGTGTTGCGTGCGAATCACGAGGCGACGGCCTGAGACTCTGAGAGCGCCGTGTCTAATTCGAAAAAGCTTGGCATTGCTTCCGGCGGGATCTCTTTACGTCCAATCTCGGCGCTGACCTGAGGGGGATTCCCTTGGAGATGAGCGACGAGCACCGTTTTGATGATGTTCTGATAGCGGCTGTCCTGCACGATTACGGCCTTGATCCTGGATGCAAGCGGTGCAACCACACCGTAGGATAAAAGGACTCCAAGGAAGGTACCAACGAGCGCCCCGGAGATCATCTCACCCAGGATCGCGGGTGGTTTGCTGATGGAGGCCATGGTCTTGATCACGCCCAGCACCGCCGCGACGATGCCGAGTGCAGGGAGAGCGTCGGCGATGCTGGTAAGGCATTCCGAGATATGAAGTTTCTCTTCCTGGTTCTTGCGCAGTTCGCGAGCCATCACATCATCGAGCTGATAGGCGTCTTCGAGGTTGAGACTGACGAGACGCAGATAATCGCAAATCAGATTCCGCGTCTCCTCATCGTCACGCACCTGTGGTGAAAGCGCGAAAATACCACTTTCCTCGGGATTTTCGACGTGCTCCTCAAGCGCCATAGGCCCTTTGGACTGGGCGAGGCGCGTTAGGCGGAAAAGGATAACCAAGAGACCAATATATGCGGCCTTGTCGTATTGCGGGCCTTTCAAGGCGAGCTTGAAATTATGCGGCAGTTCCTTGAGAGCGCCGAGAGAATTCGACATCACGAATATGCCGAGCGCGGATCCAAGGATTGTCAATAGCTCAAATGGCATGGATGCGAGAAGGGGGCCGAGTACGCCGCCGGAGGCTGCGAATGAGCCAAATACGCAGAGCAGGGAAAAAACGAGCCCCCCGATGAAAAGCATCTTGCAGTTCCAATTCTGAGTCTGATCTGGGAATTTGTAGGTCGAAAAAGATAGGGCTTAAATAATGGTGTCTGCGAGGAGCGCCGCCGTAGGCGATCGATAATTTATTTCGGGCTAGGGGGATTATCTAGGTTTTTTTGACTCGCCTCCCCACTATTGCGGGGCTCGGGAGATGGTGAGTCCATATTTGGGTGAAGGCGATGCATAATGATCACAACACGACGATTGGCAGCCGCAGAGGGTGTTGCCTGTACCGCAAGCTCACGGTCGGCTCCCCCTGAAACGTCGAGAAGTCGGGTATCGGGATACCCTGCCTTGACCAGGATTTCACGAGATTGGTCGGCTCTCAATGCAGAGAGTGTCCAGTTCGACATCGCGCCCGAAACCTTACCTTTGTAGGGGGCGCCATCAGTGTATCCTACAATTGAGATACGCTCTGGCATTGGGGCGAGCCATTTGGCTATCTCGGTGAGCATCGCGCGGCCCGCCTTGTTTGGGCTCGAGGCACCAAGATCGAACATGGGCACATTCCGCGTGTCATGGAGTTCGATCCTGACCTCGTTTCTCCCATAGGATATCGAGAGATTGTCGGAATAGGCGCTTGTTTCGCTGCCATCCTTCAGCGCTTTTTCCAACTTGCCCGTCATTTCGCCCAGGCTTTTTTGCTCGGCTTTCGCTGCTTCGGAGCCCACTGGTCCCGGCTTGTCTTGACGTGAGCCGCTTTCTGGGCCGCCAATCGGTACGATTGCTGCCTGAACTGGGAGTGATTCGTGTTCCGTCTGATGACGGATTGCCGGTACCGCGTCGATTGGTGACGAAGCACCATGGCCTACGTATGGGACCGGCACTGGTCCCGCCGTATCCATGTTGGCATCATCTTCCAGGCGATCGAAGCTGCTGCCGCCCATCATGGGAGCGGGAGGGGTGTCAACGATCTTCTCAGGCGGAACTGCCGATTTCTCATCGGCCAGAGGGTTAAAATACTGTGCAATCCCGCGACGCTGTTCGTCGGTCGTCGCGTTCAGCAGCCACATGACCAGAAAGAACGCCATCATTGCAGTCATGAAATCAGCGTAAGCGATTTTCCAAGCGCCGCCGTGATGGGCTTCATGGCCGTCATCCGCGGATTTGCGGATGATGACAGTCGGTCGGTTCTTTTTGGCCATGAGCGCCCTGCGTTTCCGTTATCGTCCCTTTAGATGCAACATGCCAAGACGCGAAGAAGGGGTCCCCTCAAATCCCGCTCGTCCAGCATGGTTGAGGGCGATCGAAGTGTCCAGCCAGACCTCACCTCCCAAATCCCGCCAACGTTTGCAGAACGTGAAATCCTCACTCAGGTAGGTGCCTGTTTCCTGGTCGATGCTTCCGTCGAATAAGGCGTAACACATCGCGCCGTCACCGGAGCCAGCAGCGTCGATGCGCTTATAGGCGGTTTCCGGGTGATGTTTGATCATTGCGGCAATCGCCTTGCGGCTGATCATCATGAAGCCGGTTCCAGCGTAATGGGTCCTGAAAAGCGGCCCTTTTTCCCAGGACGCGTGCATCGCATCTGTTTCACCCACGTAGCGCAAAGACGCAGTTTCCATCTTCTCGCCGCGGTTGAGGTTTTCCTGCGTTCCCTTGTCCCAGAAGCGCTCCTTGATCGGATACATTCCCGCGATGACGTCCTTGTCCGCTGCGAGCAGTCGTGCAGGCGCTTCCGCCGGAAACCCGATATCCGCGTCAACGAAGAGGAGATGCGTCGCATCGGAACGGGTGTAGAATTGATGGACAAGCGTGTTGCGCGCGCGGCTAACCATCGCATCATCACCCAATAAAGACAGGGTCATTGGTATGCGAATGATGCTCGTGCAAGCAATGATCGACTCCATGTATTCCTGCGTAACGAGCCCCCCGAAGCAGGGCGTCGCGATGAATATCTTGGCGTTCTGTGTCTCTTCCATAACGTTCCTGATAGCTACTGAAAATAAGGATGCACCGCTGTCATAGCAGGCTGGAATGAACAGGTTATTGCGCGTGACAAAACGCGGCTTCCCCGAGCGTTAAAACAATCTTGTCAAACACGTAAGCCGCGGAACTGCCGGGCCCGTAATGATAACTCATCGAGCTCCGCCTGCTCACGGCGTACGTGAGAATCATTACGCTCTTTTTCTCGACGCCGGAAGAGCGTCTCTGTTGCCTTGCATTCGAGCGCCGCTTGCAAGGCAACGTTTTTGGCTCGCTCGGTTTGCACCACTGCTGCGCGTTCTGCCTCCTCTGCGGTTGCGAGCCTTTCAAGCCCGGCCGGAAACCAGGCCCTGAAGTCCTCCATTGTTGCGTTGCCCTCAGAGGCTATCTGACGCTCCAGAGCAAGTGTTTCGGTGGCATAAGCCACGCTTGCCGTAGCTTCGCTTTCGAGCCTGCGCATCGCGATGAGACCTGTCTTCGCCGCCTGTTTCTCGCGTTCCCTGAGTTTGACGAGGGATGCGAGCGCACGCAGGCGCCGCGTCATTGCGGGCCCCCATAGGCCGCTATGAGATTTTTGAGGGCAAGAAAGCTGTCGGAAAGCGCTCTGACCTCGGCGCGATCTTGCTGCAGAAGAGACTCTATATCAGGAGCGAGCCGAACCGCGCGGTCGGATTTGGCATCGCTCCCCTCGCGGTAGGCGCCGAGTTGCACGATGTCCTGAATGTCGTCCCATACGGCCAATGTCGCTCGCGCTTCGCGTGTGAGGGCAATTTCCTCTGCGTTATTGCAACCCGATGCCGTGCGCGAGAGGGACTTGAGGACATTTATTGCCGGGTAACGCCCCGCCTCCGCAATGCGTCGGTCCATAACAACATGGCCGTCGAGTATGCCACGAACGGCGTCTGCAACGGGCTCATTGTGATCATCACCTTCCACCAACACTGAATAGATCGCCGTGATCTGTCCCGTCTTTCGATTGGGCGCGGGGAGGCCCGGTCCTGCCCGCTCAAGGAGCTTCGGCAGCTCCGCGAAAACGCTCGGGGGATATCCTCTTGTTGCTGGAGGTTCGCCACTGGAAAGGCCGATCTCACGCAGAGCATGGCAAAACCGCGTGACGCTATCCATGAGGATAAGAACGGATTTGCCTTGGTCGCAAAAATATTCGGCTATGGTCGTCGCCGTGTAAGCCGCCTCCCGTCTCATGAGAGGAGGAGAGTCGGACGTGGCGATAACGACGACGGCTTTGGACAACCCTTCTGAACCAAGATCGTCCTCGAGAAACTCGCGTACCTCACGCCCGCGTTCACCTACGAGCGCGATCACCGCAACATCGCAGTTGCTGTTGCGTGCGAGCATGCCCATCAGGGTTGATTTTCCAACCCCTGAACCTGCGAAAAGCCCTAGCCGCTGACCTTCCCGGCATGTGGCAAACAAATCTAGCGCAGAAATGCCGAGACTTACACGCGGCCCGAGGCGCGCGCGCATTGCCGCCTCAGGCGGCTTGGCGCGAACATTGCACGGCGTTCCGTTGGGGGATAGCGGCTGCTTGCCGTCAATTGGTCTCCCCATCGGATCGATGACGCGCCCAATGAGATCGTCGCTGACCGTCAAGAACGCCCCAGAACGCCCCTTTCGCGTCTCATAAGGAGGTAAAGGGAACAGAGCACGACAGCCGGCGCCGATCCCGTCCAATGGCCCAAACGGCATGGCGATGGCCTCGCTGTTGCGAAAGCCAACGATCTCGGCGACAACCTCGCTTTCATCCAGGGCGAGGAGCGTTACCCGATCTCCAACACCAGTGAATCCTGTCATCCCGGACAAAGATACTGAAAGACCGGTCACTGCAGTGACGGATCCTTCCAGCGTGGCAACGGGCACGTCATCGAGGGGTGTCTCAACAGCGTGTTTTATGGTCTCAAGACGTGAAGCGAGGGAGCCGAGCCATGCTTCAGAAAATAAGGCGGATTGCGCGCTCAAAACAGGCCGGAATAGACGCTTGAGGACGATGAGCTGTCATTGTCATCGAAAAGGGCCAAGATGCCGGACTTGGAGTTGTCGCCACCGAATAAGTCAAGCATGTCTGCAGGCTTATCAACGGGTTGGGGGGTGATCTGAAGAAGTGTCAGATATTGTTCGGCATATTTTTGGATCTGCTCAGGCGTCTTCAATTTTGAGAAGTCGACCTTCTTGGTGAGCATACGCAATTGTTGGTTATAGCTGAGCGCGCCGAATGTCGATGGATCATACCCGGACACAGTCTCCACGACCTGCAACAGCTTGGTATCTGACATAAGCTGATTGATCGAGGTCACACTGCTCATTTTACGCGTGAAATACAGGGCATTACCTACCCCGTTGTCCGTATTCGCATCGTTCGACTCATATTGCTGCTTCTCGTAATTCGAGATGATTTGGTCGATCGATACGCCATCGACGGTGCTTGCTATCGTGCTGTCACTCGTCAAGACCGTTTGAGGCGCCTGCGCGGTTTGAGAAAGGTTGGGGGGCTGTAACGCTACACTATACTGCACTCCATTTACGGTTGCTTTGAGCGAGGGGATATCATGCGTATACTGCCCGTTCACCTTGAGCAGATTTCCCGATGCGTCAAACCCGACAGAGACAAGGGTGCTGTTGACTGTCGAGCCGTAGGGATCAACAACATATGCATTCCATGTTCCGGGATCACTGCTGTCCTGCGCCCATTTGACCGATAGATAGGTGCGACCGAGTGTCACGTTATTCGCGTCATCAGAGGCTTGGTTTGGGTCGAACGGGGCGGTGACGTAGGTTTGGTCAGTTCCAGAGATAGTGCCGAGCGTTGCAGAGGGCATCGTCAGGGAGGTACTAGAAGAGTCCACGTTCTGAAGCAGGACCGACTGGCTCGAACTCGTCGCTTGATAGCTGTTTTCCGCCATCGTCACACCCGTCCCACCCCCGAGCGATCCCAAGGAAATCGAGATGGCCTGTCCCTTGCCATTTGCGTCATTCAAAGTAATGGGGAGCAATACGGCTTGCCCAGAGGCTCCCGAGGCGATGCTAGCGCCCGTGAACACGTTGCTGGCTGAAGCGAGCGTACCGTTGCTATTGAAAACAACATTGAATTCGTTATTCGCGACCAAGGCGTTGCCATCCGCATCATAGGCGGAGACATTCCAGCTTAATGGATCAGAGCTGCTCTGTGTCCATTTGAGCGCGACCTGATGGGCTCCGGAGAGATCGTCATGCGCGGTGACCGAGGGGGACGTATAGATCTGGCCGGTTGACGCTGCCGAGGGAAGGGTGGCGCTCATGGTGAGCGTCGTCGTTGGTTTATAGGTCGTGCTCAGCGCCGTCGAGCCGGAACCAGCAATAAACGTTGTGTCTGCCGTGCTCCCCTTGTTCTGACCCCACACCTTGAAGGCATCGGCAAAGGCCAGCCAGGTTGCGTTCTGAGATTTGCGCGCCAGAGACGTGCTGGAGCTGGGATCCTGGGTGAGGAGGTCCTTGATCAGTGCGGTTGCATTGGCGTAATTCCCCATGCCGAAGGCGCCGAGCACAACCTTGAGAGATGAGTAATCCTTTAGAAGGGCGTCTGCTGAGGTGATCGCCGGCGCTTTCTTCTCGAAGGCAGCAACGGCCTGTTTTGTCGCAACATCGCTCTTCGCGTAATTGGATGCCGCGAGATCTTCGTCTTTCAGAGCGGAGAGATAGCTGGCGACAGGCGATATGTTGGTTATGGCCATATCAGTCTCTCCAACTCCCCGGTTCGTGACGAAGTTTATCCCGAGAAGGTTACGAAGAGGTTTCCAGAATGTCCCTGCGCCTTCCTTCGCACTCAGGTGGCGATTCCAGGGTGGGTAGTGTGCGAGAATTTTTTCTCGTGGCCGCGCCGTCAATTTCCCCCGCGATGACGAAACGTCTGACGAGCTGGCTGAGCGAGCTCGCGGTATCGATGAGGCTTCGTACCGCATCGGCGCTCTCCTCGGCCGCAGCGGCGTTTTTCATGGTTGTCTCCTCCAGCCCACTCATGGCGACGTCGAGTTCGGTCAGGCTCTGGGATTGGCCTTGGGCGGAGGTGGCAATGACTGTGACGGCGCTGCTTATTTCACGGATTTGCTCCATTACCTTTTGCAGTGCGAGACCGGCCTCCCGCACTTTGGTCACGCCGAGCCGCACATTGCCGGCCGACTGCGCGATCAACCTGCCAATTGCTTCAGCAGCTTCGCGCGAACGCTGGGAGAGGGCGCGGACCTCGTTTGCGACAACGGCAAATCCACGCCCAACGTCACCTGCTCGGGCAGCCTCCACGCTTGCATTCAGCGCGAGTAGATTGGTTTGGAACGCGATCTCGTTGATAATTGTGATGATCCCGCCGATTTCCTGAGACGAGGTCTCGATGGCGGTCATCGCTGCGATGGTGTCATTTTTGATGGCATCAGCATGCTCGGCCTCACGCCGGGCGACGATGACCATTTGCTCGGTTTTGCGCGTCTCCATGGCGGTCTGCTTGACGCGTTCAGCGATTTGCCCAAGTGCGGCGGACATTTCCTCACCCGCGGCCGCCTGTTGCTCGGTGCGGCTGGAGAGTTGGTCGGCACCATGACCTATCTCGCTGGCATTGGTCCCCACATGGGCCGCCTCAGCACTGATATCGCGTATCGTCTGCTCGAGCGTTGTGGCAGCCTTATTGAAGTGCTGCCTGAGGGCATCGAGCCTATCCGGTATGACGCCATCGGCAATCCGGCGAGAGAGGTCCCCGTTGGCCAGGGCACTCAAGGCCTCTCCGAGGGCTGTGACAGTCGAGCGATCTTCCTGAGCGCGTCGTTCTTGCTCTTCCTGCAGTCGCGCGCGGGCCTCATCGACACCCGCCATATAGGACGAAATTGTCAGATCGATCTCAAGCAAGACAGCCTTGATGAGACTCTCTATCCGCGCAGAAACCTTCTTCGCGTTTGACGGAAAAAATCTGCTCGTAAGTCCTTTGGAGACGCTTTCCTCGATGACCGCGCGGATAAGGGGGACGAGGACCTGACCATAGGCTCCAATATAAAGGCTTGGATTCAAACCGATCCGGGCATGAGCCGCACCTATCCTCTGTACGTGCGCGACATAATCTTCGTCGAATCTGGCCCCGGCGATACGCTGCCAGTGATCAAGTTGTGCCTGTTTTGCACGCGCCATGTGGGCGTCGTCGCCGAAAAAGCCCTGTGTCTGAGGCGTTTCACGAATTTTACGATAAAGACCATCGAGTGCTGTCGGAAGCTCGTTCCTTATGAGTTCGGCCATCGAGCGCAACGCCGCGGCGTCGCTCTCATTCATGCCGATGAAGTCCTGCTTGCGATTGAAATCGGTAAGAAGGGTTCCGGTCATGTCGAGACTCCTCGCTTTTTCTTTCTATGTCTCCCATGCGTCATGACGCGCGCGGTACCGACTGAACTTTGGAGGAAAGCGAAGAGAGGACTGTTTGTTGCTATTGTCAATCATCAAGTGATGCGGCGCACAATGCGATGCACGGAACGTTTCGGCTAATCGGCAGCCAATTTCGTCGACAGGACGCGCAGCAGTCGTCAGTCCGGAACCTCCCCGCTACTAGGCACCTGTTCGCTTCGATTTCAGCTGTGAAAATTTTAAGGAAGCGAAACTAGGAGATAGTTTCCACCGTCTTGATCCGCGCGCGAGGATAGATTTCGGCCTGCGATAATACGGGCACCGCCGGGCGGACACGCTCGACGATGGAGCGCATGGGGTCACGGACCGCAGAAGAGACCACGATGACGGGTACTTCACCGCTCGTGGACACTGCATTGAAGGCATCGCGCAGCTTGAGCACGAAGCGATTGAGCATCGAGGGCGGCATGGCCAGGCGCCGTTCGTCTCCCTGTCCGGCGATATGGTTGGCGAAATCATTCTCCCATTCGGGAGAAAGCGTGATCATGGGAATATATCCCGCTGGACCCTCCAATCCGCTGCAGATCTGTCGTGAAAGACGGATACGAACGTGGCCCGTCAATGCCTGGATCCCGCGCAGACCTAGGCCATTGCCTTCCTGGATGCTCTCTAGGATTGTCGGCAGGTCACGTATCGAGACGCGCTCCGCCAGCAGGGACTGCAAAACCCGTTGAACCGTACTCAGGGTTACCTGAGAAGGGATCAGGTCGCCTACGAGCTTCTGCTGATCTCGGGGCAGTTCATCCAACAGGCTCTGCGTGGCGACGTATGTGAGCAGGTCAGGCAGGTTTTGTCTCACAAGTTCGCTCAGATGCGTAACAAGCACGCTCGCAGGATCGACAACGGTACATTTCAGAGCCATGGCTTTGGGCTTCAGCGCAGGAGCGATCCACACCGCCGGAAGACCGAAAGCAGGTTCGGTCGTTCTCTCGCCCTCAAGGTCCGGCGTGCCTCCCGACGGTGTCATCGCCATAAGACGACCGGGGCGCACTTCCCCTGAGCCGATCGTAATCTCTTTGAGCTTGATCACGTAGCGATCGGATGGGAGGACGATATTGTCCTGTATCCGGATAGGCGGTGTGATGAATCCCATTTCGGAGGCGATGGTTCTTCTCAGCGCCTTGATCTGCTCGGTGAGCTGCGCGTTTTCCCCGTTGGTCATGGGAAGAAGCCCGAAACCAAGCTCCAGGCGCAGAAGGTCCAACTTGAGGACTTCGGAAATAGGGGTGGCGGAGGGGGGGGGAGCGGTATCGCTCACCTCTGCTTCCGCGTCATCGGACGCCGGAACTTTCCAACGCCACCATGCGGCAGCTCCGGCGAGCGCGCCAATGGTCAGAAACGGAAATGCAGGCAGGCCGGGCATGAGTGCGAAACAGCCGGATAGTACCGCGGCCATGGCCATAGGCTTGGGATTTCCGCCGAGCTGACGGACAAGGGTGACGTCCGCAGAGCCGGAGGTGCCGCCTTTCGTGACGACGATACCAGAAGCCGTTGAAACGAGCAGGGCCGGGATTTGTGAGACGAGACCATCACCTACCGTGAGTGTGGTGAACGTGCTCGCCGCATCACCGATCGGCATGCCGTAGCGGAGAACACCGATGGCGAGCCCCCCCACGATGTTGATGGCTGTGATGATGAGCGCGGCAATCGCGTCTCCTCGCACGAATTTTGCGGCGCCATCCATGGCACCGTAGAACGAACTCTCATCCTCGAGTTCCTTGCGTTTCAGCCGAGCGACCTTGTCGTTGATGGCACCCGACGAGAGCTCCGCGTCGATGGCCATCTGCTTTCCCGGCATCGAGTCCAGAAAGAAGCGCGCCGCCACCTCGGCAATACGCCCGGACCCTTTCGTGATCACCATGAAATTCACGACGAGAAGGATACTGAACACGATGCCGCCGATCACGACATCGCCCCCCATCAAGAAACCACCGAATGCCGCAACGACGTGGCCCGCTGCGTAAGTCCCCTCACTTCCATGGCTCAGAATCAGGCGTGTCGTGGCGATTTCAAGAGAGAGCCTGAGCAGCGTCGTCAACAGAAGCAGAGTGGGAAAAGAGGTGAACTCGATCGGGCGTTCGAGGAACAGAGAGACCATCAGAACGAGTACGCTGGAGGTGATCGACAGCGACAGGCCAAGATCGAGGATGAAGGTTGGAAGTGGGATGATCAGGATCGAAAGAAGCAGGAGCACGCCGATGGCGAGACCGACATCGGTGCCCGGAATAGCCCTGCGCCAGGACGTTTTGTAACTGCCGTCGCGAACTGATTGCGAAGCGCGGTTAACCTGACCCGAGAGAGATGAAAGGAGGCGTGCGGCTGTTTTTCCGCCAGAGTAGGGGCGGTTGGGGGGGGGGGGGGCGACCGGGGAAACGTTTGCGCTATCCAAGATGTCCGCTTTCCTAGCCTTCGTCGTTATGGCGCCTGCTCTTGAATGCAGGAAACCCAGACGGAGCGTTCTGTGGGGTATGTGGCGCGAATTGTTCCGCTTTGCGCCCGAATCTCGAGGCTAGAGGTATCTCGACTCGCGCGGATGAGGCAAGATATTAAGCGTTACGCGTTCATTGATCGCGAACCCGCCCAATCAATAGTCCGAACATGATCGGTGATCGCATGACACATGACCCGCAAAGCCTTGTTCCGCGAGCGGTGGATGATGCACCGTCGACCGGGGAGGCGTGGTCGAAAAACCCCGGCATGCCCCCTGCTCCTGAAAAATTCGTTGAAACCTGTGAAGCGTTGCTAGGCGCCGGCGACGGTATGGCGGGACTTAAGCTTATCCTTGAGACGATCGCTGTTCATCAACAGGAGTGGCAGCTTTCCATGGCGGGCGCGTCGCTCGTCCTGCGCTTTACGACGCGGTACGATATTGTAGAAATCCTCTTGCGCAACGTCATCCGTCTGCAACCTGACAAGGTTCCCGCGCAAGCATTTCTCGCTCATTTGCAGATTGTACGTGGGGATTTGGGGGGAGGGTGCGCGAGTTTCGCGCGTATGATGGCGACCTACCCTGAGCACAAGGCGGAGATAGGCGAGTTCATCAGTATGTCCCTGCTGGAAGTGGGATATCCTGCGGAAGCTCTGGAGGTCCTGAAAAGCCTTTTCAAGGATGGCGACGAGACCGCTTCTTTGTTGAATAATGCTGGATGTGCTCTTGAGCGGCTCAATCGCTCTACTGAAGCGCTCCCTTGGTATGAAAAGGCTTTGAGGCGTGATTCCGGACGCAAGGCCATAATTTTCGGTTACGCATGTACACTGATAAAAGCGGGCCAGTTCGAACGGGGGTGGCCGGTATATTTCGGTCGGGAGCTGCAGATCGGCAGGCAGCAGGAGTGGCTGCGTGCTATGCCGCGGCTACGCCCGGAAGTCGATGTTGCGGGCAAGCGCATTCTTCTTTTCCAGGAGCAGGGTCTTGGAGACACGCTTCAGTTCATACGCCATGCCTCCACGCTTGCCGCGCGCGGCGCACGAGTTGATATCTCCGTCCCACAGCCCCTCATTCGTCTACTTCGACATTCTTTCCCTGATATGACGGTGCTTGAGCCTGGCGTGATCAGCGAGGCTGGCGCCTATGACTACGTATCTCCGATCCCCGATCTTCCCTACATAACCGGCATGCGGACCGTACATGACATTCCCGCTGCGGTGCCTTATCTCTCAGAGGTCCCGAGTGATCGCGAAAGAATGGGCGCGCTACTGCCTTCCGGGCGTCCGCGTATCGGGTTGGTGTGGGCAGGCGAAAGACGCCATCGTTCGGAATTCGCGCTCGCGGACATGCGTCGTTCAATTTCATTTAACGACATGGCGGGCGCGATTTTGCCGGCGGACGCCATTTTCGTTAATCTTCAGTTTGGAGCGCCAAGGGAGGAATTGAAGGCCTGGACCGGCCAAATGATTTACGATCCCATGGGCGACGTCCGCGATCTGGCCGATACCGCAGCTCTCATGCGCGGTCTCGACCTGATCATTTCGGTCGACACATCCCCGGTCCATTTGGCGGGCGCACTGGGATGTCCGGTCTGGTTGATAAGCCGATGGGATGCGTGTTGGCGATGGGGGGACGAAGGGACGGGAAGCCCCTGGTACCCTACGATGCGGGTTTTTCGCTCAAACCAGCGTTCGTTTCAGCCTGTCCTCGAAGAGGTTGCCAAAGCTTTGAGGCTATGGATCGACATGCGCCCGGCCTGACGGGTCACCCTGTAGGGCGTGCCAGTTGTGTTGGCATGCTCCTGTACGAGGCAAGACTGCGTCCCTTCATCCCGTTCATCCCGGACCGGTGGAGAGGGGGCTGCGTAAAATGACTAAATCCCTGGAACGGGTGGAACGCTTTCACCACGGGGCGCGACCCTTCGCCCGCATCTGCGAGGATAGCGTCGCCGTACGGTGATTGACTGCGTGTTTTTTCCGGCACGGCCACTGGGGTGCCGCGGAGCGGACGCTTTTGGTTCGCTACGGGTGCAACCTGCTCGTCGTCTGGTATTGCCCAGGTCTCGAGCACTTTCCACTGATAGGGAGTTCCGAGCCCCGGGGTCTGTGAGTGATAAGCCGCGGCGGCACGTGGCCAACTGCCCATCTTGTCGTGCATCTGGGTGAGGAAACGTCCCGCATAAAGGGCATTCGACATAGGGTCGAATGCCTGGTCAAGTGTCGGGAAAGCATCGGGATGCTGTTGCAGGTTCACTTGCAGACAGCCGACGTCGATTGACAGGACACCTTCCTTGCGGAACTCCGTAGCAGCTGTGATGGCCTCTTGCTTGCTATCGTAATAATGGCCAACCCCGTTTGCCATGATTGTCCATGGCCATGCTGAGAGATGTCCCTGCGCATCGGTCTTTCCGCTCTCGACCCGACTGATCGCGTATAGGAAACCATCAGGAATGTGGAGTGAGCGTTCTGCCTGATTCGATGCGATTCGGCACTGTTCCGCCTGGAAGCTTTGGGCACGCCCCGGTGCGGCAGGCGCAATAATAACGATACACAGCGCAGCGAGGCGCAGACTGCCTTTTTTTAAACCGGAGGATTGTTCTGCGGTCATGCTTCCAGATCGCCTACCAGCGAAATTGAGGGCAGGCCGCCTATTGGCAGCCGGTCATGGGATGAGGACTCACCGCACTCGGAGCGGCCATTCAGACAAAAGATGCCTGCGTTCCGTTACAGGATTACCGCAGGCTGAGCCAACCATAATTTTCCGCAGCGTTGCGGCAGCATCTCAAACGTCCCTGCGATACGAAGCATTAACCTTGTTGTGGTTGAAAGCGACTCTTCCATATCGTAGGCTCCCGCAAACAGGCCCTCGTTAACGATGGCAGTCGACGGTGCAGGGTATTCCGCTTGATCACAAAATTCCGTTCCACGTTTCTTGCGAGGACTCGAGCTGGGCTGCGCGGTCATGTAATGCGCTTCCGGAATAGTGGAGGCACGATCGGTCGCTTCGTTTGCGGGCCCATGTTCTGCTTATTGATTGGCGTCGGGCTCTATGCGCCAGTCGCGAATGCGACGGCCGTGCGGGTGAAAGACATCGTCGATTATGAGGGTGTGCGCGATAACCAGCTTGTGGGGTACGGACTCGTTGTCGGTCTGCGCGGGACCGGCGATCGATTGACGAACACGATTTTCACGCGTGAGACCCTCATAAGCATGCTGAACAGGCTCGGGGTGAATATCCGAGATCGCGAAGTGCAGCTGCAAACTCACGATGTTGCCGCTGTGATGGTCACGGCGACCCTCCCTCCGTTTTCTCATGGGGGCGGTCGTATTGACGTGACCGTCTCTGCCGTTGGTGATGCCCGGGACCTCGCAGGGGGCACTCTGCTTGTGACGCCGCTCCAGGCGGCCGACGGCGAGGTCTACGCCGTTGCGCAAGGATCGCTCGTTACGAACGCCTTCGCCGTCGGGGGTGCTGCAGCTTCCGCGACGCGCAATATTCCGACGACAGGGCATATCGCCAACGGGGCCGTGGTTGAGCGAGAGGTTCCGGTTGTTCTCGGGAGTGGCGGACTGATCCATCTTTCCCTGCGCAATCCGAACTTCACGACTGCAAACAGGATCGTCAACGCGATCAATCGTTCTCTGGGGCGGGGTATGGCGCGTATGGATGACCCACGCACGATCTCCGTGAATATGGCGGGACGGGACGCTCCTTCTCTGCTTTATAGGATCGGAGACCTCATGATCGAACCAGACACAATGGCGAAGGTCATTGTTGATGAAGCGAGCGGAACAATCGTCATGGGGGATAATGTGCGTATCAGCACTGTTGCCATCGCTCAGGGAAACCTGACGATCCAAGTGACAGAGACTCCGCTCATTGCCCAGCCTGCGCCCTTTTCCAATGGAACGACGGCGATCGTGCCGCGCACACAAATCGACGCCAGCACAGACAGCTCCCACCGGCTGGGGATACTACGCGAAGGCCCGACTCTGGCCAGTCTGGTTGCGGGCTTGAATGCCCTTGGTATGGGGCCACGGGATATGATCAGTATCCTGCAGGCGATCAAGGCCGACGGGGCGCTACAAGCCGATCTAGAGGTACGATAAGATGATAGGCATGACGCTTCCAGCGGTTTCCCCTCTTCCCGGCGCGCAGAACGACGCTCTTGACGATGCACAGAGGAAGGCCCGTAGCGCAAGCGCCGACAAGGCGCGTGAAACTGCGGAGTCATTCGAGGGCCTCGCGCTGGGGGAGTTGCTTCAACCCATGTTCGATACCGCTGACGTGTCCGATAACGCGTTCGGTGGGGGGGCAGCCGAGAAGCAGTTCCGTTCGTTGCAGGTGCTGGAGATGGGTAAGCAGATCGCGAAGAATGGCGGTGTGGGTATCGCGGAGAGTGTCTACAGACAGATACTAGCGATGCAGGAGCAATCGGGGTCATGAACGGCGCAGGAACTGACGGTTCGATAGCGGTCAAAAAGATTATTTCGCGTTTTATGGTCTTGCTTGAGGAGGAAAATGCTCAGCTACGCGCCGGTAAGCCGGAAGCGGTTGAGGCTCTACTAGAGCGTAAGATGAAGCTCTCCAATCTGCTGGAAGAGGCATTGCTCCGCTTCGAACGAGAAAATGGAAACAAGGCGGCTCTAGGACCGACGATGAGTAATTTGATCCAGCGTGTTGCGGAGAATCAAGCTCTCCTTGAGCATGTTTCTGCCGCGCAGACCGAGTTCCTAAAATTGATCTGTGCGCCGCATGTGGACGAGGAGCAGCAAGCCTATAGTGCATCCGGCCGCTATGCTGCTCGAACGGCGCAAAGTGAGGCGCTCACCCTGCGTAGCGATATTTGAGAATCGGAAAGTGACACCTAGCAATGATGGGGCGCGCCCTGCTTCGCAATCGGAAGACGCGATCAGGGCGTACGGGACCAGGGGGAGTCAGGGTCGCAAGTTGGCACTGTTCAGAGCTGGCTCGCTGCTCTCGAGGTCGAGTGGGGGCGCTTTCGCGGCGCTCATGACACTGGCGTCCTGTCAGTCACCAGCCAAGCCGTACCTCACCATGGGCAAGCGCATAGCGGATGCAGGGTTTGTTGCTCATCCGGCCAACACGACGGCTCGCTATGCGATGATGAATTCGCTGCCCCCAGGCGTTATGACTTATCGTCCGTCTCCGACTGGGCTTGTTTATCTATATGCAGACCCGATTGGGTGCGGTTGCGTATACATGGGATCGGATGTTGCATTCGTCTATTTGCTGAACTCGTCGCCTATCGTAAAAAATCAGCATGTGCCAATAAAAAACGTTCCCTCAGTGGCGGAAATGGCCGCCGAGAATAGGCGTGATACGTCAGGCTGGGACTGGAGTGCCTGGTCTAATCTCGCGGATCCTGGCCCGACGCAGCCCCGTTATGTTAGTGGCGCCGCCTGGTGATATCGTCCCGCTGAGTTATTCGCCCAGGAATTTACTGCTCAGGCGCTGTCGTGCGCTTCGATGAACGGGCTTCGGCTTGTCCAGATTTGAGGAGATGGCGGCCGCAGGATGGGGAACCCGTGAAAGCGTATCGCTCGTTTGAGGTTGTTCCGCCTGGGCTTCAGGAGTTTCTGCGGCGCTATCGGCCGAATCATCTTCATCGTGAAGAATGGGTGTCTCGATCTTTCGAAGCATATCCAGTTTGATATCGGAAGCGTCTTCTAGGAGCTTTCCAAGCGCTTGCTCGCTTGTCTCGGCCTGTCTCGTGAGCACGCTCAGTTGCTCGGCCTTCGAGTCTGCTTTGTCGACGAGGGTATCGAGTTCACCGCCCACAATCTTAGCCTGCTCGATGGTCCGGCTTAAGGGGCGGCCGCTGACCTGACCTGCCACGCGCAGCTTTTCGACGCCATCATGGGCGTTCTTTATACTGGTTTCGAGCTTCTCGATAAGTTTGATCAGGCTGGCTCTATCGCTCTTCAGAGCCGAGAGCGTTTTGCTTATGTGGAAGTTATAGGCGATGCCCAGCAGGAGCAGGACGGAGAGAGCTGCTTCTATGAACACCTGGATCTGAGCGAGCATCGACGTTCAAGCCTCCATCACTTTCTTATTTTCCTTAGCGCTCACGGGGGATTAGACCGTCGCTTGCGGTTCGGAAGGTACGTCGCTTGGGTTGTGAATGTGGGGACTATCTTCCGGGACAAGCCTGTGGTCAATCTTGACGGCCGCCTTTCCTGAGGACTGACCAAGATGACCCTCGAATAGAGTGGTCTGATTGCATTGTAGAGTGACAGGCAGCGTATTTTTCACCTTGTGAGGGAAGACAAGCTGCGTGCCTGGCTTCATCTTGAGCAATGTGGAAAGAGGGACGGTCTGTTCCTCCAGAACGGCCAATATCTCGGCATCTGTCTCCATGATCTCGGAGATCAGATGGTTCTCCCACACTGAATCGCGCCCAAACCGCTCCCCCATGAATTGCTGGGAGAGGAGGTCGCGCACGGGTTCAAGGGTCGCATAGGGAATGACGAGGTCCATATTGCCGGTCCTGTCTTCCATATCGATATGCATTTTAGATGTGACAACCGCATTCGAGGCTCGAGCGATGGCCGCAAACCGCGAACTCACTTCAAGCCGCTCGAATACGAGATCAACCTGACACACCGGACTGAATGCGATCGACAACTCTCTCAATGTGAGCGTCATGAGTTTTTCTATGAGGGTACGTTCTATCGCGGTATGAGGCCGACCCTCGGTGCCCGAATGTCCCTTGCCGCGCGGCCCCCCCATGAGGATATCGATGATAGAGTAGGCGAGTGCCGAGTCTATGACGATGAGGCCATAATTTTCCCACTGCACAGCTTTGAACACTGCGAAGAGCGAGGATGAGGGCACGCTGTTAACATAATCGCCAAAACACATGGAGCGCGTATACTCCATCGTGATTTCGACATTGTCATTCGTGAAGTTTCTGAGGCCCGTTGTCAGGAGCCTCACGAGCCGGTCCAAAACGATCTCGAGCATAGGCATGCGCTCATAGGCGACAAACCCGGCTCTGATGACGCGCTCCATGCCACTCTCGTGGCGCTCGGGCAGGTCGCTGAATGCGCCTCCAAGAAGGTTATCGATCTCGGACTGATCGAGCATTTCGCTTAATGTCTCGTCCGGTGAAAAATCATTTTGGACATCATTAAAATAGTCGCTGCTGAAGTCACTTGTAGAAGCAGCGCTCTCTGAGCCGGGGGTGGGCGGTATATGATCTTCTCTGGGAGGCATGACGCGACTCTACCTGGATATAGGGGCTCTGTAGATATGCAAATTTGCCTTATTGGATGAGGAATTCGGTAATGTAGAAGTTCGTGATGTTCAGAGGCGCGATCTCGATGCGCAGACGTCTCAGCAGTGTCTCACGGAGCCTGTATACGCCATTGCCTCTTATTTCCTGTGGGCGTGTCTCATGCAGATACGTCTGGAAAATATCCTGGATCTGCGGAATGTACCGGCGCAGGGACGCCTCATTTTGTACGCCCGCAATCTCAACTCGCGCTGTCATCTTGACGTATACGGGGCGTCCTTCGCCGTTATCGAGGCTTGAGATGATCGATGGCACGGCCAGAATGGTTGTTTGTGTGGGAGCCTGACCTGCAGGATCTGCCGAATCCTTGTGAGAAAATAGCCAGCCCTTATGGATCGCAAAGTAGCCCGCGCCCCCAATGGCCAATAGCAACACCAACGAAGAGACGATGAGAATGAGACGTTTGCGTTTTGGTTGAGCCGTCTTTCCGAGCCGATCGTCCCCAACAATATTGATGTCGAGATCATCGTTCGCACGGGAGTCACTCATTTGTTTATTGCTCACCTTCTTCGGGCGTTAGGTTGGTCGAGGGGCGCAGGCGCGTAACATTAAGGGAGCCACGCACGCGTACAAAAGTATCGACTCCGAGAGTACGCGTGACGTAACGCGGGAAGCTCCGCATAACGCTAAAAGCGCGGCCTCGACGCGACACCTTACGGTGTCACGGGCGTGGCCATAAGCAAAGCTTCGAAGCTCCGTGGTTATTGCTTCATGGCAATCGTCGCTTGCAACAGCGTATCAGCAGTGGTGATGACCTTAGTGTTTGCAGAATAAGCTTCCTGCGCAACGATCAATGCAGAGAGATCACTCGTGAGATTTGTCGTTGAGGATTCCGTATAGCCGACGGAAAGCGTCCCCGTGCCGTTGGCGCCCACAGTACCTATGGCGGGATTGCCCGATGCGGAAGTTGCCGTATAGGCTTGCCCGTCCACCGCATTAAGACCATTTACATTGGCGAAGTTGGCAAGAGCAATTTTTCCGACGAGCTGTGATGCACCGTTGCTGAACTGAGCCATGACCGAACCATCGCCCTGTATCTGCACACCCTGATAGGTGCCCGTGCCGATGCTATCGGATGTCAGCGCCGTTGTATCCAGACCGAGCGAACTCGATGTGGAGAGGAGCGGGCTAGCTGCGTTGGTCATGTTTGGAAGATTGACCGTGTAAGCCTGCCCGTTGATTGTTGCGGAGAGGCTGGTCGGAGGCGAATTTGCTGTCCCATTGGCATTGAATGTAATTGAACTCGAAGCGCTCAGCGCGGCGCCAGTTGACGAGTTTATCGCCGAGACACTCCATGTCGGGGGGGAGGCGGATGTCTGTGACCAGCGTAGCGAGACGGGTGTGCCAGAGACCTCGATTGGCGATGTCATGTAGCTCTGATTTGAGCCGGTCGTGGTTCCGATCTGCGCGCTATTTTCAGTCAGCGTTGCATTTGCGCTGTCTAGCGTCAGGCTCGAGACTGCACTCTTACTGGCCGTCCCTGTAGACTGCGCCATGATCGTTCCACTCGTTCCGCCAATGGTGCCGAGGGAGAGATTGATCGTCTGGGTGGAGTTCGTGCCGTAGGAGGCCGTGATCGGCAAGGTAACGGCAGCGCCGCTCGCCGTTGATCCAACGGCCGCCCCGGTCGAATCAGTCACGCTTGCCAGCGTGCCGTTGCTGTTAAAGGTGACGTTATAGGTGTTGTTCGCCTGATTGATTGCCCCGGTGCCATCCGCGTCGTACGCGCTCGCGGTCCAGACCAAGGGATTTGTTGTGCTTTGCGACCAGGTAAGCGCTACGTGATGCTGGGTTGCATTCGCATCGTAGACTGTCACTGGAGCCGTCGTGTAGGTTTGCGCATCGGCGGCGGTGTAATTTGCCGTGTTTGCCGGCATCGTCCCTACCGTTGCGGTAAGGGTGAGCGTGTTCGTCTGGGGCGGACGATAAGCCACGTTTCCGACATTAATCTGTGTCACAGTCGTTCCGAGTTGGCCGGAAGACGGATCGACCATGTAGCCGTCCATATAGTAGCCGCTCGTATTAACTAGATAGCCTTGGTTATTTTGGGAAAACTCGCCGTTCCGGGTGAAATAGCTTTGGTTGGAAAACTGCGTCGTGCTTGTGCTGCTCGCTCCGGTAGCTTTCGAGACAACGAATAGTCCGTTTCCAGAAATGGCCGAGGAAAGGCTGTTGCTGCTGCTTGTCGGTGTTCCCTGATCGTCAACGTGCTGCACGGTGATTGCAGAAACTGAATCCGAGACGTCTGCGGAAGCCGTGTTGCCGATCAAGGAACCCGCGACGAAATTCTGAAACGCTGTCGTATCGGCCTTATATCCAACAGTCTGGCTGTTTGCGATGTTGTTGCTCAAATTCGTAAAGGCAGTCGACTGCGCGTTTATGCCGCTGACAGCCGTCGTGAGCGCATTGAATACTGACATTGGGTGTCCTCGACCTTTGTGCCGCGGGCTGCTTCGCCTGCCGCTATGGGCATTAAATACGAAACATCCAAATGTTAAATGAACGAGACAAGATAAAAATGCACAACGCCTTAGGCGGATCGGCGGCAGTCGGCCCGAGCTGAGAGCACGGACAGCAACATTTTCCGAGCGACATGAAGCCTAGCGGCACATTGGGTAGCACGCGCTGACGGAAACGCAAGCTTTGTTACGATGTTTTTCCCGATGTCCGGCAATGGCGCATACCGAGTGCGGTAGAGGCGGAAATCTGCCTAGGCCTGACCCCGAGATGCGCCAAATGAGAACAATAAACCTTTCGTTAACCATTTGCACGAACATATGAGTTGACCGGTAGAAGGCCGGTTCATCTGGGAGTCGCGTCAAAGTCGGCGCGATTAAACTGATCTTCACCTATGTGGCTTAGGGTCCGCATTGACCAGCCCTCCCTCAATTTTTGACAGCCTATCTCCGGAGTAAGAATCGATGCTCAAGTCGTGGCCTGGTGGCTGGGCGGATGCCAAAGCCAAGCTCAATGCGCTTGACCGTGCGCTGGCATTCATCGAATTTGATATCAACGGCATTATTTTGAATGCGAATGAGAATTTCTGCGAAGCGATGGGGTATCGTCTCGATGAAATTGTTGGGCGGCATCACAGGCTTTTTGTCGATGCCGCTTACTCTGCAAGCGCTGACTACGCCTCATTTTGGCGTGGGCTAGCCCAGGGCGTTTTTTGCACTCAGGAATGTGTCCGGATCTCGAAGAGTGGATCTGAAGTTTTGCTTCAGGCAAGCTACAATCCGGTCAGAGATGTGTCCGGCAAGGTTTACAAAGTCGTCAAGGTTGCGGCCGTTGTTACTGAGGCGGCGACGCTTCGTGCTGATACTGCGGGCAAACTCGACGCGATTTCGCGTGCGCAGGCTGTGATTGAGTTTGCCCCCGACGGGACGATCCTCACCGCTAACGAGAATTTCCTGACTGCGATGTCTTACTCTTTGACGGAGTTAGTCGGGCGCAACCATGCGATTTTTGTGGGGCCAGAGATGGCGGCAACTCCGGAGTACAAGGCCTTTTGGGACAAGCTTCGATCTGGTGAGTATGTGCCGTTAGAGTGCAAGCGTCTGAATAGTCGAGGAGAGCCTGTCTGGTTGCAGGCGTCCTACAATCCTATTTTCGATATGCAGGGTGGCGTGGTCAAGGTCGTCAAGTTCGCGACCGTCATCACGGGACGCGTTCGGGCGATCGACGATGTCGGCAAGGGATTGGCGCGTCTGGCGGATAATATCCTGAGTTTTCGCCTCAATGGCGAGATCGATCCCACATACGAGAAGCTGCGGGAGGATTTCAACAGGGCGATCGCCAAGTTAGATATAACTCTCGGGGGCGTTGCTGCCTCGGTGGGGACCGTTGCGAACGGCGCGAATGAGATCGTTGTCGCATCAAATGATCTCGCACAGAGAACGGAAATCCAGGCAGGGAATCTCGAGCGCACTGCGGTTACGTTGAACCAGATTACAGCGCGCGTGTCGCAGGGGGCCGATAGCGCCAAAGCTGCTGCTGCGTCAGCATCATCGGCAAGGGGGGAGGCCTTGGCGGCGAGCAAAATCGTCGATGATGCGGTTGTCGCGATGGAACGAATGCGCGAGGCATCGAAGTCGATATCGCAGATCACAGGAATGATCGAGCAGATTGCATTTCAGACCAATCTGCTGGCGCTGAATGCGGCGGTCGAGGCGGCGCGTGCGGGTGAAGCCGGGCGGGGTTTTTCCGTCGTGGCTACCGAAGTTCGTGCGCTCGCCGAGCGATCCGCAAAGGCCTCTCAGGAGATACGTGTCCTCATCTCCGAAAGCACGGCCCACGTGGATCGTGGCGCGGGTCTCATTGTCGATGCAGGTTCCGCTTTGGGCGGGATTGTCGAGCGTATATCCGGAATTGACGGTCTTCTATCAGAGATCGCTGTCGGGTCAGAGGACCAGGCTGAGGGCCTCGGGCAGGTGAACCAGGCGGTCGGACAACTTGATCGCGTCACTCAACAAAACGCGGCGATGGTTGAGGAGGCAACTGCGGCGGCAAATAGCCTCGGCGTTGAAGCGGGTCGCCTGAAGGGGCTTGTGGCGGAGTTCACCCTCAGCGAGGCTGTTCCTGGTAAGGCGCCGGCCATCGCAGCTTAGGGCCTGTATAAGGCGCCTGGCCATAACATGGCGAGGCGCCCCCTGCTCGAAGATCGTCTGGAAACCTTTCTGAAACCATTTGTCCTTACGAACTGCGTTATAAGTTACAAACCCCGTGAAGATAGGCCTTTTTATCCTGGTCCATCCTGGATGATTTCCGCCTTCCTCTGCTGACTGGACTCCTATGAACCTCCTGGCATCCCTCTCTATTGCTACGGGTAGTCTCAGTGTCATTGAGGCACAGTACGCAGTGACCGCCAATAACGTGGCGAATGCGAACACAACTGGATATGTGCGCGAAACAGCCGCGACACTCTCCTCCGTGGCTGCGGGCTTCGGAACCGGGGTGCGGATCGGCAACACGCAACTCGCAATCAATCAGGCCTTGCAGGCGTCACTTTACCAGCAGAATGCTCAGGCATCATCCTACACGGTGATGAGTAATTCGCTTGCCTCTGTCTCATCCATACAAGGCTCGACATCGGCGGATTCAGGGAGTACGTCTTCGCTTTCAGATCAGCTCGGAAATTTGCAGAGCGCGCTCATTTCGTTGACCTCGACGCCGACACAGAGCGCCTCCCAGACTGCTGTCATCAATAAGGCATCAGCGTTGACAACGACGGTTCAGACCCTCGCTTCGACCTATGCATCACAGCGTCAAGCGGCAGCAGATGGGGTTGTGTCGGACGTTTCCTCGATTAACTCTGGCCTCACCCAGATCGGGGCGCTGTCTCAACAGATCATCAAGTTCAAAAGTCTGGGTCAGAATACGGCAGATCTCGAAAATCAACGTCTCGGCGTGATGTCAGACCTGTCCTCAGAACTGAGCGTCTCGTTTTCGACCAAGGCCAATGGCGATATGATCGTGCGTACGGCGGACGGCACACAATTGCCGACAAGGCCGGACCAGATTGGGCAAGACGATGCGACACAGACATTGCCCAGCTCTACGTGGCCGCTTTCGACATCGAGCGCGACCCTTTCGAGCAGTTCTTACTACAGCGCTCAGAACAGCAATTCCTCTATACCGGGGATCACGCTTTCCGGTCAGGATATCACGTCCAGCCTCACGGGGGGTAGTATCGGGGGCAATATTGCCTTGCGCGATACTGTCTACCCTCAGATGCAGGCTCAGCTGGACTCATTCTCATACACGGTGATGAACCGGTTCAGCAGCGCAGGGCTTCCCCTATTCGTTACGAGTTCCGATGCGGGTGCCTCCAGCTCACTTCAAGGCAGTGATCTGACCAAGCCTGTTCCGCAGGGGATTGTCGGGCTGTCCTCTTCGCTGAGTGTTAACAGCGTCTACAGCAACGATCCGTCCCAGCTCACGACTACGACCAACAGTGACGGGACCACAAGCACTGGCGTCACCACAACTGTCAGCAACGTGCTGACAGTAGGATTTGGTTCAGACCCCTCAGACGTGAACGGTACGCTTGCAGCACCATCTACTAATCTTGGTCCTGCCGGATCTCTCTCGACCGGCTATACCGGTAACCAGGGACTTCTGGCCCTCTCTGCCGCCCTGACTTCCAATCAGGGGGCAACGATCGCGGCAGCGAGTTCCGGCGTCACCTCGAGCACCGCGGTGGTCACCCTGCTGCAAACCAAGGTTGCTGACGTTTCCGGCGTCAATGTGAATGATGAGATGGCGAAGACGGTCGCTCTTCAGAATGCCTACACGGCCAATGCGAAGATAATTTCCACCGTCCAAACCATGTTCAACGCACTCTTGTCCGCAATCCAGTAAGCGTTTCGGGGAACTCTCATGAGCAGTTCGATAGGCCAGTTCGGAGGGTCGGCTCTCTCCCTGATCCTCGAAGCGAGCGTCAAGGATCTCAACGCGCAGCAGGAGGTGGCTACGTGGCAAAGTAGCACCGGGATCACCGGGGCTACTTATGCTGATCTCGGGTCGTCACGATCGACAGTGCTTAGCCTTACTCCCAAGGTTACCCAGGTCGAAGCCTGGCAGTCGAATATCACGAACGCGCAGAGCACGCTCTCTGTGACAGCGACGGGCCTGAATCAGCTCGTTTCCCTTGCACAGACGCTTTCGACCAATCTGCTCGGGATTTCAGGGACCGCGACGACGAGTCAGGTGGCCGCAGCGTCTTCCTCCGCGACGAGTGCGCTCGCTAGTCTGAAAACTGTCCTCAACACCAGCGACGGTGCGAATTACGTGTTTGCCGGGACAGATAGCAACACGGCACCTATCAAAGGGAGTGGCACGCTTTCATCCAGCAGTTTGGCGGAACAAATTGCCGCAAGCGTCCAGTCGCTCAACGGGACAAATGCCAGTGCGGTCTTCTCCCAGGCGACCACACTTGCTGGGTCTACTGACCAAGCGCTCACGGTATTCTCGGCGTCCCTTTCCGTATCGCCTTCGCAGGCAGTGTCCAATCAGCGGGCGATTATGAGCGGAACCAATGGGACAACGAGTTTCGGTATCGTGGCGACGCAGTCCTCAACGACTTCGTCAAGCTCGGACAACTCCACCGGTTCCCCCATCAGGGATCTGATGCGCGACTTGATGGCAGTTTCCTCCATGAGTGGAATGTCGTCCAACACACCTGGCTTTTCGGATCTTGCAAAACAACTCTATGCGTCCCTCGGTACGACCATCAGCCAATTAACGGAGCAGGAGGGGGCGGTCGGCGCCACGCAAAACAGCCTTACAGCGCAGTCGACCCTTCTGACGGGGGTGTCCTCCATGCTACAGACGCAGTTGGGGGACGCACGGAATGCTGACATGGCCACGGTCGCGACTAATGCCGCGAATATCAAGACAGCACTGAATGCTTCATACATCCTGATTTCCAACATGAAGGGCATGACGCTCGCGGATTACTTGTGATGACGCATCCGCAGGGTAGCGCAGAGGCGCTCCAACTTGCTGGCAGCTACGAAGCGGCCGCGGCAGCCTATCAGGCGCGGCTTCAAAGCTCTCCCGATAATGCGCGCACGCTGAGCAATTACGGCGGACTGCTCAATCTGCAAAATCGGTTTACCGACGCCCTCGCATTGCTGGGGCGTGCAGTCACGCTGGATCCAAACTTGCCTGATGCCTGGTCAAATATCGGCAATAGTTTTCTGCATTTGAGTCAATACGAGAATGCGATAGCGTGCTATCGCAACGCGCTTAGGCTCGATCCTTCGCACGCTCTCGCCCTGAGTAATATGGGTGTCGCTCTGGATCATCGAGGGGACCACGCGCTGGCGCGAGGATTTCATGATGCTGCCGTTCAGATCGATGGTCAGAATGTCTACAGCCGGACGAACCGCGCGGTGTCCCTCCTTCAAAGCGGGGACTATCTCGAGGGTTTCGCGGAATACGAGCATCGCTGGACGGCTATACGTGCCAACAGTCAGCCAACGGATAAGCCGCGTTGGGCGGGCCAGGAAGCCCAGGATCAGACCCTTCTCGTCTTCACGGAGGGAGGTTTCGGGGACGTATTGCAGTTCTCGCGACTGGCGCCGATAGCAGCTCGTCGCGTTGGGCGGGTCATTTTGCGGGTGCGGCCAGAGCTCGTCTCCCTCCTGAGACGCAGCTTATCCGGTGTGCTCGTGACCTCGGAGGCCGATCCGCTTCCTGAGTACGATCTGGAATGTCCCGTATTGAGCCTCCCGCACGCGTTGGGGATCACGCTACCTGCAATTCCTGATGCGGGCAGATATCTGTTTGCTGACCCTCTCAAGATTTCGTGGTGGCGCGATTTGATCGCTGCAGACACGGACGGCGCCAAGAGCGATGCTTTCCGCGTCGGACTGGTCTGGGCAGGCGCTCCGCACCCTGAAATTCAGGCCGCTTTTCTGGCGGACCATCGACGCTCAATGGATCTGGGTCAGTTGGCTCCATTGGGAGAGGTGGCACGGCACCACAGCTCTCTCGTATTTTACAGCTTGCAATTAGGGGAGCGTGCCGGTCAGGCCCTTTCGCCACCGGAGGGAATGCGCGTCGTTGATCACACGGCGCATATAGCGAGTTTTGACGATACCGCCGCGCTCATCAGCACTCTTGATCTGGTGATCGCAGTGGACACTTCTACCGCCCATGTTGCTGCGGGCCTTGGTAAGCCCACATGGCTTTTGTCCCGGTACGATCAGTGTTGGCGGTGGCTTTCCGGGAGGAAAGATTCGCCATGGTATGAGTCGGTGTGCATTTATCAGCAGACTAATCCGCTCGATTGGACGCAGCCTGTTCTGAACGTCGCCGCAGATCTTGAACGCTTGATCGTGCAGGGGCGGTCTTCCGTAAAGTAGGCTTGGTGACGGTACGGGCGTGTCCTAAAAGACGCGGATGGGACCGATTTCGGATTTTCTGGAAAGTTTCATTCCTCGACCCTCGTATTGTGCAACAAAGCGTTGTAGGCTGTAACCACCTCGTGATGACCGCCGTTGCGGTTGGCGAGGGATCAATTTTGCTTACCTTAAAATTTACCATTCGCCTGATATTAGCGCGGAGTATGCCTCTGGAAAGCGGCCCCTCTGCGAGCACAAACATTATAGTGATGCTGAGAGCGGCGCCGAGACTGCTCTGCGGGAGATTGTCTTTAAATGATGAGATCGCTTGATATCGCGAATACGGGCATGCAGGCCCAGACGACGAACGTCGAGACAATTTCGAACAATATCGCGAATATGACGACGACTGGTTACAAGCGCCGTCGTGCGGAGTTTCAGGATCTCATTTATCAAGACCTGCGTCGCGCCGGTACGATGAGCTCTGATACGGGCGACCTCGTTCCTGCGGGGGCTCAGGTGGGTCTGGGTGTCAGGACCGCAGGTATCTATCGTATCAACGAGCAGGGCACGCTGGAGCAAACGGGTAATTCGCTCGATCTTGCGATCGAGGGACGTGGCTATTTCCGTGTCACGCTGCCATCGGGTGAATATGCCTATACTAGGGACGGAACATTTTCCCTTTCGGAAGACGGTACGATCGTCACGGCTGACGGATACCCGCTCTCTCCCAATATTTCTGTTCCGAATAACGCCGAAAACATCACAATCGATCAGTCAGGGCAGGTGCAGTACACATTATCGGGTCAAACGACCGCGCAGGTGGCCGGACAATTACAGCTTGCAACGTTCCAGAATGAAAATGGCCTGACTGCGATGGGTCAAAACCTTTTCACGGAGACGACCTCGTCCGGGACCGCCAATTTAAGCACGCCGCAAAGCGAGGGCTACGGCTCGGTCCGTCAGGGGTTCGTTGAAGAATCCTCGGTCAACGTCGTCACCGAGATTACTGCCTTGATCACTGCGCAACGCGCTTATGAAATGAATAGTAAGGTCATTACCGCTTCGAACGAGATGCTACAAACCCTGACCAATCTGCGGTGACATGGAAATGCGGGGGCTCACGATCGCTCTGATGGCGGGACTGATGCTGGTCTGCGTAACCGGGCCTGGCGATGCTGCGACGCTGCGCAGTTCGTCAATGATTTCCGCATCCACAGTCCGCCTCTCCGACATATTTTCCGGCCTAGAGCCGGGGCAGGATCGCGTACTTGGGCCGGGTCCCGCTCCTGGAACGAGTATTCAGGTCGGAGGTCAGCAATTGATTGCCTTGGCCGATCAGTACGGCGTTGATTGGGAGGATCAATCATCTTCCGCCTCAATGACCATTACCCGCGCAGGCAGAATTCTGGATGAAGCCTATTTCATCGCGTTGATACGGAAAAACTTGCCAGATCTCGGCGAAGGCCCTGTTTCCATCGCACTTCATGATTTCCATCCGATGATGGTATCGTCAGACGAGGCCGAGCCGGTCGTGCTTTCTGACGTCAAGTGGGATCAGCGAAGCGGCTGGTTTTCTTCCACTGTCTATAGGGCGCATCCTTCAGGGGATTTGACGTCAGACTCGTTCATGCTGACTGGCGTTGTCCATGCCACTCAACGCGTGATGGTCTTCACTCACTCCCTTCCAGCTGGAAGCGTGATTACCTCGGCTGATGTCAGGATGGACGAGTCCTATGCCGGGCATATTCCGTCTCGTGCCGTAACCGATGAAAGTGAAGCCGAGGGGCAGACGGTCAGCCGCGGTGTCGTAGCTGGCGCCGCGGTCATCGCTCAAGATCTCCAACGGACCGTTCTTATGCACAAGGGAGACCCGGTTCTGATATCCTATGTCGCGCCAGGGTTGAGGCTATCGATTGCGGGACGGGTTTTGGAAGATGCCGCAGCCCGTCAGCAGGTACGGGCACTTAACGAGGCAAGCGGCATGATTGTAAGCGGACGGGTCATGGATAGTTCGAACGTTGAGGTCGAATTGACGAGCCATCCCGTGCCTTCCGACCCCAATACGATGCGTCGACTTTCGGCGTCCCTGCGCAATCCCGCGCCTTGACAGATTATTGGCGATAAATAGGCCCCGATACGATGAAACTTGTGCTCTCAGGTGGCTCGTTGATTGCTCTGCTTCTGCTGAGCGGCTGCACGTCGTTGGCTGATCTGACCGAATTGGGACATCCGCCTAGAATGACGCACACCTCGGATCCGACCCAGTCTCCGGATTATCGTCCGGTGACCATGCCCATGCCGCCTCTTCAGCCCCCGCCGACAGAAGTGGGCAGTTTGTGGCGTTCCGGCAGTCGCGCTTTTTTCAAAGATCAGCGCGCCTCTCAGGTAGGGGACCTGATCACGATCAATGTCAATATTTCTGACAATGCAGCTCTGAATGATAATACGACTGTTGCCGGGAGCGGTTCGCAAACATTTGGTATCCCGAGCTTTTTCGGTGCACAGGGTAAGGTACTATCCAGCAGCAGCGCGCTCGATACCAGTAGTGCAAGCGCGAATACCGGGGCCGGTGTCATTCGCCGCAACGAAACGGTTACTCTCGCTCTCGCTGGGACGGTGACGCAGGTTCTGCCAAACGGCAATTTTGTTGTCGTTGCGAGGCAGGAAGTACGTATCAATGGCGAGTTGCGTCAACTGATGGTCAGCGGGGTTGTGCGACCCCAGGACATCACCGAGGACAATATCGTTACCCACGACCGCATTGCGGAGGCGAGGATATCCTATGGCGGTCGTGGGCAGTTGACCACTGTACAAAGCGCTCGTTGGGGACAGCAGATCATGAACGGTGTGCTGCCATTCTGATCTGTCACCTCGATGCTCTACAGCTCAGCTTTCTGAATGGATAGTCCGGAAAACCGAGATCGAAAGCGGTGACGCGGTGAAATGCCCCGGCGCGTCAATGTCGAAAGCCAGGCTAGGAAAATGGAGCCGGCAAGGCTCCATCTCGACGCTGGCCTAACTGACACACTCGCCATATCTGACCCACGAGTTTTTTTTAAGGGTTCTTCTCGCTTAAAGCCCCGCGATATTTCTGCCGAATCGATACAGAAGTATGGATCCCACCAAGGCTTTCCAACGCGCGTGGCTATGTTCTTTTAACGATTGGCCCCTACGAATCGAAGCTCTCGCTAGAAATAGATGATTGAGAGTATCGCATGCTAACGAAATTATTGGTCCTGTGCGCAGGCTTGGGGATCGCAGAGACATTATGCGTGGCGATATTGTCCGGTATCGGAGAATGGCTCGCGGATTTCGATCAATTCAATGGATCCTTGGAAAAACTAACGGCCATCTGCGAGATTTCAGCCGTGCTTTCTTTTTCGGGCGCAACGTTGTTCGGTTTTCTGAAGATGGCGCTGAGACCGGGCTTACCAAGCAACTTTGAGAAGCAAGATATAACCTCCGGCTAAGCGCTCATACCATTTTACAGCAGGGCTGTTCCTCGTCTTTTAGGGCGGCAAAAGCGTTTTCCAGGATCTGATGTTGAGACGGTGTTTCGATAGCGGAATATCGCTCATCGGTGAGACGATTTTTTAATAATTATGGAGGACGAATGGGGGGTACGCTGAGAAAAGGCTCAACCTCCCCATGTTCAATGTCCTTCGCTTCAAAACCAAGATTGCGCTGGTTGCAATAACATTGACGCTTGTGACGTTCATCGGTGCCGGGTTTCTGGTGAGTAACCAGTTACAATCTGGCTCGCGATATCGATCCTTCATTAATTCTGATGACCGCGGCACCATTATGCTTGCGCGTATCAGTGATAAGCTGAACGCATTATTGTATGCTTCTCACTTGCTCATTGACCAGGCTGGCAGCCCCTTCATCGGTGATGTCGTCACACGCTTCCAGAAGGACATGAAAGGGACGCGAGAGATCTTCGCTGAAGCGGTGCGAGTCGATCCGCGTCTTATCCCGACGCTCGATCCGCTCTTGTCACGCTACGGCACCTTCGAGCAGCAACTCAATAGTCTTCTTGCCGCACTGAACAAAGGGGATGTGGCGAAGATGCGCCTGATCGCACAGGCATCTGATCAGGATGGTGTTCATCTTGCAATCGACATCGGTGCCATTACCGGCCGCCGTATCACTCAGGTTGAGATCGCCTCGAACCGTCTCGCGCAGGAGACGAGTGTTTCCGTACGCAATTGTGTCATCGGTCTCGTCCTTGTTCAGATCATCATTCTCGTCATAACCCTCCTTATGAGCCAGAGAACAATCGTTGCGCCGCTCCTGAGGGTCCGTGATCGCATGCTTGGGATCGCTGAGGGGCGTTTGGACGACAATATCCCCTGCCTCGAGCGAGGGGACGAAGTGGGTGACATGGCCAAGGCTCTCAGCACGATCCAGGCCGGGTTGCAGCAGGCCAAGGCTCAAGCTGCCGAGCAAGCGGTCGAGCGAGAGGCCGTGGCGAAAGAGCGGGCCGAGAATGCCGCGCGCGTTGCCAAGGAATTGGAAGAAGAATCCCGTGCGGTCGAAGCCATACGCAACGGCTTGGCAGCTGCCGCCGAGGGCAATCTAGTTTATCGTATAGACGTGCCGTTGCCGCAGCGCCTTCAGGTGATGAAGACCGATTTCAACGATGCATTCGAGCGGCTCAACCAGACATTCTCGGTTATCCAGCAGAGCGTTATGGCGATCGGCTCCGGCACCGGAGAGATTTCTGTCGCCTCGAACGACATGTCGCGCCGCACGGAGCAGCAGGCGGCGAGCATTGAGCAGTCGTCGGCGGCCATCGAACGTGTTGTCAGTATGCTGAAAGATGCCGCCGATAGTGCCAAGAAGGCAGCAACCGTAACGGATGACACCCGCCTAGGAGCCGAAAAGTCGGGCTCGATGGTCCATAATGCCGTCAATGCCATGAGCCAGATCGAGAGCAGCTTCGCCCAGATTAGTCAGGTGATTGGGCTGATCGATGAAATTGCTTTCCAGACCAATCTGCTTGCCCTGAACGCGGGCATCGAGGCAGCGCGCGCAGGAGACGCGGGGCGCGGATTCGCCGTGGTCGCAACAGAGGTGCGGACCCTTGCGCAGCGTTCCACGGAAGGCGCGCGTCGGGTAAAAGAGATGGTATCAAGCTCGAGCGATTTCGTCTCCGATGGTGTCCGGCTCGTGCGCGAGGCGGGAGGCGCATTGGGCGTCATCCTCAATCAGGTAGCCGAGATCGACAAACTCGTTGCCGAGATTGCCCACTCTTCGACTGGGCAGTTCTCAGCAATGCAGGAGATCAATCTTGCAGTTGGCGAGATGACGAGATCCACACAGCAAAATGCTGCGATGGTAGAGGAGAATACGGCCGCCATCTCTTCGCTTGATAAGGCTGCAAGTGTTCTGCGCGATCGGGTTGCCCAGTTCCAACTGGAAAAATAATTCCTGTATCTGCACGCCGCTGCATGCAGTTTCTGGCCCGGTGATCGCATGCAACGCGATTGCCGGGTTTTTTTATGTGAGGGGATAAAATAAGATTTAACGAATAATGCGTTGTGAAGGGATACAGATCACTCGGCGGACGTGTAATTGATTGATCGCGAGCGGTATTTGTTCAAGTCCGCGTGCGGATCGTCTGTCATATATTTGTCATATATTGTGGGGTTAACCATGCTCGATACTCGGAACGGCGCATCAAGTTCTGCTCGCGGCGTCCATGAGCGCGCAATCCCTGCGCTGTATATGTCGGATATTGTGGAGGATGTCCCCGTTCTGAGAGCAAATGATATCGGCGCGACGCTCAATACGCTTTTTACTGGCCAGGCTGATTTGATGATGGTCGCCATTGTCGCTGAAGATGGGCGGCCGCTCGGGATTATTGATCGACAGTTCTTCTTCGGGGTAATGTCCGGTCGATTTGGCCGCGCCCTATACACGCGAAGACGTGTGGACTTGCTCGTGCAGAGCGAACCAAAGATTGTCGAGCACGATGTCGCAATAAGCGATTATACGCAGTTTTTGTTAAACGCCGATGTAAACGATCTCTATCAGGGTTTTATCGTCGTTCGGAAAGGACGTTACCTCGGTGTGGGGTCAACGCTCTCCCTCGTCCGAGCGATAAGCCGGCAAAGTGAAGAGTCTGCGCGTTACTCCAAGCAGACCGCAAACGACCTCCGTCGAGTGATCACAACCATTTCGTCGAGCGTGAAGACAGTCCATCAGGTCTCGGCGTCGATCAGGGAGGGAAGTCTGGCGCTTTCGGGGCGCACCCACAGGCAGACAGAGGATCTGACTGTGACCGCTTCGAGTATGCGTGAAATGAACGATGCCGTTCAGGCGACCGCAGAGAATGTCGATGCTGCTCGGCACCTTGTTTCCGATGTCAACGAGAATGCCGCCGCCTTCCGTATTGTGGTGGGTGAGACGGTCAAGGCAATCACGGAGATAGCAACGCGTTACCGTGATATGGTCGAGAGTCTCGGTCTGATTGAGGATATCAGCCTTCAAACACGGCTATTGTCATTCAATGCAGCGGTCGAGGCCGCGCATGCCGGTCAGGAAGGTAAAGGTTTCGGGGTCGTCGCTGATGAGATCAGAGCGCTGGCACACAGGTCAGCCGAAGCCGCACAGGTAATTGCTACGCTTGTCGCTGAATCGCGAGAGAGAATGACGATTGGGGTGCGTCTTGCCGAGAATGTGGAGCATGGTTTGGAACGAATTGTACGACAGGTCACAAGCGTCGACGAGCTCATCCGCGATATACGTGACACGACCCAGCAGCAGGCTTCCAATATTGGCGAGATCAATAGAAATATCAAATCGATCGAAGAAATTGCTGGAGACAATATGTTCATGACCGCCGGGGTTAATGAGACCTGTCTCGATCTCGATAACAGGATAGGTTCTTTGAACGAATTTTTGAAGTCCTTCTCTCCTTCCGGAACCGAGGACGCATCCTCCGGTGTCGACTTGGAGTTCTCTTGACAGGATTAGAGGTCCTGGCCACCGCTCATATCACCGTTGCAGAATCTGATGCGTCGTCGAGACGCATTAGATTTCGTGACATAGGGTTTGTTCGCGCTCGTGCGGTGCCCATCACGAAAGCAGGGACCGTGACTGACTGTTGAGGAGAA
This sequence comes from Asaia sp. VD9, assembly GCF_037150015.1. NCBI lineage: Bacteria > Pseudomonadati > Pseudomonadota > Alphaproteobacteria > Acetobacterales > Acetobacteraceae > Asaia > Asaia sp. VD9. Next base: position 74,575 of record NZ_JBBCQM010000011.1, read on the forward strand.
CATTTCTAGCGCCTACGCTGCTCGCCGATTACGCCTCCTCGGTCCCATCATCATGGACCATTGGGGGAGAGCCTTGACTCTCTGCTCATTCCGCGCGGATCCTCTGCATGAGTACGCCTTTCCATGACGGTTCCGCCAGAATGAAATTTCAATGGCGGCGTGACTCACCCGAGCTCCGACCCACCCGTGAAAGGCGGCGCAGAATTTCACTTCTTAGATCCGTCACGTAGAAGCACGCATGATAGTGGCCTAAGAGCAGGGGATAAGTCCCCGCGCCGGATCGTCCTGCTCTTTGGCGTGTTTCGCTGTCCAGATCACCCTATCGACGCGCATGGAGCGGTTTTCCACAACGCCGTGACCGTCTTATTACCAACGCCGGGCCTCGCGTGATCGAGAAATAGTCAATTTTCATCCTCTTTTCTTGATACATCGCTCTTAGCATCCTCGGTCAAAGACGTGTCGCGCTCATGCGACAGACGAGGACCGAGAAGAAGTGCCGACGTGACGTGTATTGGAATTGATCTGGGGACCAGCAACTCGGTCGCTGCCTATCTCGAGGATGGCATACCCAAGCTGATACCGAACGCTTTAGGCGACACCCTGACGCCCTCCGCAGTCAGTATTGCAGAAGACGGCTCGATACTGATTGGCAAGCCGGCAATCGACCGTCTCATTACCCATCCTGACCGTAGCACTGCTGGGTTCAAACGGTTGATGGGCACAAACACGAGGGTCACGATCGCCAAGCGGGAGTTCCGTCCAGAGGAACTCTCGGCACTTGTCCTCAAGAGCCTGAAGCAGGATGCCGAGGCGCTGCTCGGGGTGCCAGTAGGGCAGGCGATCATCTCCGTTCCTGCGTATTTCGCGGAGCCGCAGAGACGTGCGACTCTCGCGGCGGCGCGCTTGGCAGGGCTGGAGGCATTGCGCCTGGTCAATGAGCCGACAGCGGCTGCCCTGGCCTATGGCCTCGAGAGCCGCCGAGAGGGACATTTTCTCGTTCTTGATCTGGGGGGAGGGACGTTCGACGTCTCGCTTCTCAACAAGTTTGACGGCGTCATGGAGATACGGGCGTCGTCAGGTGACTCTTCCTTAGGGGGGAACGATTTCCGCGACCTGATCGCATCGCTTTTTCTCGCCGATCAGAAGGTCGAGGCAAGTCGCCTTTCTCCGTACGACTATGCGCAGATGTTGAGCTCGGCCGAGGCGATCAAGCAGGGCCTGACGAATAGCGACTGCGCCACCAGTAAGGTCGCCCTAGAGAGCGGCCCAGTCGAATGGTCGCTTACGCGTGAGCGATTTGAGGAGGCCGCTGCGGGGCTCATCGCGCGGTTGCGGGCACCGATTACCCGCGTGATCAATGACGCGTCCATTTCAGCTGCGGAAATTGACGAGATCGTTCTGGTCGGGGGGGCCTCGCGTATGCCCTTGGTACTTGGGCTCGTAACGCGTCTCTTCCATCGCTTCCCGCTTGCCCATGGCCGCCCCGATCATCTGATCGGGTTAGGGGCGGCAGTTCAGGTCGGCCTGGCTCAGCGCGACGCCGCGCTGGAAGACGTGATGATGACCGATGTCTGTCCTTTCAGCCTCGGTGTTGCCTGTCTCGACGGCACGTCAGGTGAAATGATCATGAGCGTGATCATCGAGCGTAATACAATCATCCCCGTTTCCCATAAGAGCCATTATCATCCGGTCGTTGACGGGCAGAAAGCCCTACTCTTCAGGGTTCTACAGGGCGAAAACATTCGACCTGACATGAATGTCGAGCTTGGGACCCTCCAGATCACGCTACCACCCGGGAGCACGACGTTCGACAATATCGAGACGCGCTTCACCTATGACATCAGCGGCGCTCTCGAGGTCGAAATTCTCGTTACAAGGAGCGGCGAGACCACGCGACAGATCTTCACTGGTCAGAGTGGCCTGTCTGAGGAGGAAGTGGAAAGCCGCTTCGCGTCGTTACAGGAACTCAAGCTTGCGCCGCGTGATCAGGCGGTCAATCGCGCATTGATCGCCCGTGCCGAACGACTCTTCGCAGAATGCGTAGGGTGGCAACGCGACCAGGTTCTCGAACAGTTATCGATGTTCCATGCGAGACTGAAGACCCTGTCGGTTAAAGATCTCACTGGCCTGCGCGAGAGTTTTTAGGCGTGGCTGGATGATTTCGAGAAAAATCTCAGGTTCTGAAGCTGGATTTCCGAACAATGACTCCCGCCCAAGCCTGGACCATCCTCGGTCTGAACCCCACGAACGACAAGCGCGCGATCAACCGGGCTTACGCCCAATGTCTCCGCCGGACGCGACCTGAAGATGATTTGCAGGCCTTCAGCGCCCTGGTCGAAGCGAGAAGAATGGCGCTTGATCTCGCCAACCTGATCGCGCCCGAGGATGAGGCCACGCAGCCACCTCCTGACAGGCCTGCCTCATCTTTGCCCGAGAAGCACGACGCGGACTCCGGTCCTGCCACAGGGCTCGATCCTGCTGATGTGCCCCCTCGTGATGAGACTCAACCGGATGCGTCAGCAGGGTCGACCGATGCACGACCGATCGACAACCTCTTTCCCCCGCCGTTTCGCGGACAACACCCTTACTCTGAAAATGACGACGCTGAGCCGCCTCCGTCGGGCGCTGACGATCAGGACGAGGAGGCAGAAGAGCGCAGCGACGGGGCGCAGGACGAGATCGACAGGGCAAATGCTTCTCTCCCGGATGAGAGACCCGAGCCATCACGCCCCCCACCTGCACGCTTACCCCCCCGGTACTCTGGCACCATAGCGAAGGCAGGGAGCCACGTCGCGACCCTAGAGGTTACGCTGGATTACTTTCTGGGGGTCACTCTGAATCGGAAGCCTACCCGGTGGAACCGTTCGGAGTGGGAACCGGTTCTGGCGCGCCTCGCGGAAAGTGGGATCGATGACCAACGGGAATCGTCGATGCGGCTTCTGAAAGGCCTGTTATCGATCTTGCCACCACCTGCGGAGATGTCGCCGGGATCCAAGAGTTTCGAAGCCATCCTATGGATTGTAGGCGTCCTAGCGGGGTATTGCGGGCACGATACGCAGAGCTTGGCCGCACGGATTTCGGTCAAGCAATCCCTGATCTGGTCGGACTGGCTAAGCATTGCAGGCAAGCGGTCTGAACTCTCGAGCCGGGATGCGACGATCTCCCGGTCGGACTGGCACGCCGTGTTGCCGCTTTCCTATCACCTGATGGCCCTTTTTCCGCTCAGAAACCCGGCCGGGAGCGACACGAGCGACTCCCTCCGGTTTTTTGCGCGGTTTTGGTCGCGTGCCAAGTTTGCCCTAACGACTCTCCTCTTTCCAAGCTACACGGCTTTTGAGGCCGGGATCGGGTTTTGGGGCTATCTCTGCGCATCGGTCCTGGCACTGGTGTTTGTCTGGGCGTTCCTGTTCACGCTCGGAAGTGCGGCGTTAGGGTCGGCGGACCTTTTCGTCATGGCTGCGCATCAGAGCCTGAAGGCCGTTCTCGACATGGCCGGAATGTCGCAGGCCCTTGTTCGACAGTATCTGATCGCGACATCGCTCTGCGTGCGTGTTCTTCCACTTTTGCTGATCCCATTTCTGATCGGCCGCTATGCGCGTGCCCGACTGCGCAGGGCGGATACGCGCTGTCTGGTCTCCCCTTCGCAGCGGGCGCCAGTGCTCGATCCGTGTCTCAATCGGTCCTGGGCGCAGGCCGGGCAGCTTCTGGACGTCCTCAGCCTGATTTTCATCGCCCTACTTTTCCTTGTAAGCCCCGGTGGAGCGCTCTCGGACACTGCCTGGCAGTTCCTTGGGGAGGCCGAGCCCCGCAGTCTCGCAGACCGCGGAAGCGCGCAGTTTCTGCAGATAGGCACTCATGATCGCAGAATCTATATCGGCTATCGTCTGGCAAGCTCAACGGAAGGGGAAGCTGAGGTCGGATTGTCTTCATGCCGCCCGGAGCGGGTTGGTGTATATCGATGCAGAGCTGACCTGCGTCTTCCCGGCAAATCGATGAGCTCGCTGGATAATCCCGACGGTCTGCCTGCTTTCCGTGTGAATACTCCCCCAGACGGAGGGGCGGTTCTTGATTTCTCACCAATCATTTACCGGGGCGGACGTGACGGCGGGTGGGTCCCCCCGCCGCTGATCTCAATTTGCGCTCGCGGTGATGTCGCATGTCAGTTCTTTCTTGGACGCGGTGCCTCGGCAATCACGGCCGTAACACGCAAGACCGAAAGCGGGGCACGCCAGGCCGTCGCCCTGCTGAAACCCGCGAACCCAGGCGATCCAACGGTCAGTGTGCATCTGCAACCGACCCCCACTCCTGGCGGCCTGGTCATCTGGCTTGATGGGGTAACGCGCAATGACGAGGCCCTGTTCATGGTCGCCAACGGTACGGCTATGCCTCTTCTCTACGCCCAAGGCATGAACCAACCGCCAAGATTGCTCGGTCAGTTTCCGTCGCGTCCCGTTGACCAACTCGATGTGAAGATTCTGGGTGACAAACTCTTTTTACGGGGGTGGTTTGCTGCGCCTGACGGATCAGCGTTCAGAGGTTATATCGCAGAATCGGGGAGGATCAGGGAAGTCCTCCCTGAGGATCAGGTCATGCTCCTGAGGAAGGGAGGGGAACAGGCCGACAAGGTCTTCACGGAGGCGGATCGCCTGGATTACAGCGTGGATGGGGGCAAAACCTGGCGCCGGCTCGTCCTGCCGAGAACTCTTAGGGACGCCATGTTCGTCGCTGACCGGACGCGGCTCTACGCCTATGGGCGCGCGGGTATTTATGTGCGGCCCCTCGCGTCTCTGGCTGAACAGTGACGCTTTGCTTCGTGCGCGCTGGGGATGATGGGATTCGATCAAGATAATCGGCTCGCACGCGCGCCAAATCGTCCATTCTCTCAGCAGGGACGACGCTCAGGATCTCTTCGAGATCCTGACTTACCCCGAAGACGAGGATACTGCCGTGAAGATCGCTCTAGATCCCTATATGCATCGCCATCTCAGCCTGGACGCCCTGTGCAGGAAGACCGCCGAGCTCGGATTTGACCATATCGAACTCTCTCCCAGGGAAGATTTCCTTCCCTGGTGGGTCCGGCCCCGGGCGCATGAAGAGCGGATCGCCTCGTTCAAGAAGTCTCTGAAGGATCATGGGGTCAGGCTTGCTTCCGTTCTGCCCATGTATCGATGGGCGAGTCCGCATGAGGATGAGCGACAGGCGGCCGTACGCTACTGGATCGAGGCGATCAGGATTTGCGCCGAGATGGGTTGCGACACCATGAATTCCGAGTTTGGTCGCGGGCCATCACCCGATCGCGGGCATCGCGTCAATTGTTGTGGGGGGATGCATTCCCACGAGCATAGTGAAGCTGCCTGGTGGCGCTCGATGGAGGAGCTTGTTCCCGTGTTCGAGCGCGAGGGGATCATGCTCAACATGGAGCCCCATCCGGAGGACTGGTGCGAGACACTCACTCCGGCGCTCGACATGCTCAAGACAATCGGGTCGGATCACGTCCGCTTCCTCTACTGCGCGCCGCACACCTTCTATTTCGGGGATGATATGCGAGCGATGATCCGCGAAGCAGGACCCATGATCCGCCAAGTGCATATTGCTGATACCTATGATCACAAGGCATCTTCGGGCCTGCGCTATATCGTCAATCCGCCGGGTGCCAGGGTGACAGTCCATCAGCACATGGATCTGCATCAGGGCGAGATCGACTGGGACGTCTTCTTCTCGACCCTCGCAGAGACAGGTTTCGACGGGATCGTGACCGCCTGCGTTTTTGGTTGGGAAGAGCGCGCCGACGAGTCAGGCCGGTTCATGCGGGCCGAGATCCAGCGTTATGTGGACAAGTATTTCCGGCATTGATGCCCGAAGCCCCCCCCCCCGACAGGGCTCAGGCTTCAGGCGGGGGGATCACAAGGGTCAGACAGGCGGGGACGGGCGCGGTTTGAACAGATGGAACAATGGTCCCGTCAGAATGGTCGAGATCACCGCCAGCACCATCAGGGAGGCGAAGGCAAATTCAGACAGCATTCCCTGCTCATGCAGGATCGTTGCGGCGACAATCTCCATCAGCCCCTTGCATTGCAACAGGGCACCAAGGCTGAGCGTCTGGCGTCGCGATAGATCCTTCGACGGGGGGAAGAGATATATCGAACCGATTTTGGCCACGATCGAGATCACGACGAGGGAGAGTGAGGCCAGAACCGAGGGCCAGGTCAGGGCATCACCGTCGATACGCAGCCCACTATGTCCGAAAAACAGTGGCGCAAGCCAGATGAGGCAGAATGTTGAGACGGTCTCGAAGGGAAGGCGTTTGACCCAAGAAGGCGGCATGAAGGCACCGGCAAAATAGGCGCCGATCAGTTCATGAAGCCCCAGGGTCATGCTCGCCCAGGAGCCGAGACTGAGATAGAGCGGTACCACGGCCCAAATCACCAGTTTGGGAGGATTGCGGATAAAACGCGAGGCAAGCGAGCCACCTAAGCCGAGAGCGACAAGCAGTAGGAGCGCCAAACACTCGCGCAGCCCCCAGCTATGCATGGCCGTCTGACGCTCCGCAGCAAATTGCAGCAGGGCGAGCCCGATCCAGAGCGTCGCGTCGTCAATCACCGCAAGCTTGAGCGCAAGCTGCCCCAGCGGTTTGTCGCGCGCAGGGAGTTCGCGCACGATCCCGATCAGAACGGGCAGAGCACTGACGGCAATACAAAGCCCGATCGAGGCTGCGGCAATGAGCGGTGTAACCGCGGGTGCATGCCAGCCCGGCAGTGGCAGAAAAAACATGTAAACGAGGATCGTACCGACCAGAAACGGCCCGCCAAGTGCGGTGGCTGCGCCCCCGAGAAGACGGGTGACCGGAGGCTTGGGCAGGGCATTTTCCGCAGCTTCACCTTCCGGATGCTGCCACATTTCCATGCCGGCCGTGAACGCCAGGACGAGTACTGCGATCCACCCGATCGTATCGCCGTAGAACGAGGGGACACCTATCGATTTGAGCGGAAGATGCCAGACGGCAGCGAGGATTCCGATCAGGATCGGGATGACAGCAATCGGTACCACGCGCCCCATCACACGCCATAGAATCCATGGAACGCAGACAAACAGACCCGCATCGGCGAGAAGCGCGGTTAGATCGCTCATACATGCCCTTTCAATCTTTGATGAAAAGATAGCGTGAATTTGCGTGCGAGGGAAATCCAACGCCATACCGCGTGGACGCGTGGCGTGTCATGATGGAAGTTGGTGGGCATCATTACATGGCTTTCTTGTGCAGACATCGTCTTGTACCCAAGCTGTTTGGTGAAACTTCTCAGATCCACCTTCGCGCCATAATAAAAAGGTCAAGCAATGCCACCGGTCCTGCAGAAATATCGTCATCCCAATGAACGTCTCTATGGCGGGCTCCTGACCGGAACAGGGCTGATCCTCTGGCTCTTCCTGGGGATCATCGCCGTCGCGGCCTCGATCACCGATCCGCGTGCCGCCGCAGAATTCGTGGTGTTCGCGGTGTATGCCGTGTCCTTCATGCTGGCCCTCGTCATTTTTGCCGCGCTGTATCGCGCGTACGCCATGGGGCACATGGTGCTCCTGTCCGAGAAACAATTCCCGCACCTCCATTCCATGTTCGTCGAGGTGAGCCAGAAGCTGGGCCTGGCTGAGACACCCACAGCGTTCATCTATAATTCCGGTGGCATCATGAATGCCTTCGCGATCCGGTTACTGCGCGGCCGCTATGTTTTCCTGACCTCTGCAATCGTCGAGGCTGAGGAGGACGAACAGATCCGTTTCATCATGGCGCATGAAGTCGCTCATCATGTTTTGGGTCATCTGAGTGGTTTCAAGCACTCTCTGCGCTTGCCCGCCTACATGGTTCCGTTTCTCTATCGCGCCTATTCGCGCGCGCGCGAATATAGCTGCGATGCGGTGGGCGCATCCGTCCTGCCCGATGCGCGTCACGCGCTTGGTGCGCTTCAGATGCTGGCCTGCGGCGTGAAGCGTCTCAATGCTTCGATGAACGTCGAGGCTTTCGCGGCGCAGGAATATGCAGTGCCTAGTGTCGCAGGGTTCGTGCTGGAGATCTCGTCGACCCATCCGCGCACGACGAGACGTGTCGCGCGGATACGGGCGCTCTTTGCGATGCGTGACGCCCCTCAATTGGAGGCGAGGGCCAGACTCTCTCCTGATATTCTGGACTGATTGGGGTAACGGGGAGAAAGTCCAGCGCCACTTGCCCATCGAGAGGGAGCGATGTGCCAGGGCGCTCCCTTTCGAAATGATGGCGCGTGAAGATGGAGTCAGAGGCTTGCCTGCAGGCTGAGCGAGAAAGACCTCGGGGCACCGATAAGCACCTCTGATGGGTAACTCGTATCCGCCCACTGCACGAAATGCTTGTTGCCGACGTTGTCAATGCGGCCATAGAGCGTGAAGCCTTTGCGGATATGCCAGGCCGCGAAGACATTCACCAGGGCGTAATCCTTGAGCGCGAGGGTGTTGGCATAGTCCCCCTTGCGGGCTGAGACGTACCGCATACCCGCGCCCAGATCGACTGGCAGATTGAGCGCCGAGCTCCAGATTCCCCAGAGATTGGCGGTAACCTTGGGCACATTCGGCACCTGGTTGCCCGAGGCGTCGGTCGTCGCATCCGGGAAGAACGTGCCGTAATGGGAGTCCGTATAGGCGACATTGCCGGAGAGGCTCCAATGTCTGGCAATGCGCCAATCAGTCTGAGCTTCCATCCCGCGCGACTTCTGGCTGCCAGCGGTGGAGACGCTGTCCTGTCCGGTCTGTACCAGGACGCGGGTCCGCCTGATGTCGAAGAGCGCGAGTGTCGTGACCAGATGCCCTGAAAAGGCTCGCGCCTTCAGGCCGATCTCGCCCTGTCGGGAACGCGAAAGGCGTGAGAACTGACCTCGATTGGCGAGAAACAGGTTGGACCCCGGAGGGTCTTCGGCGGTCGTGTACACACCGTAGAGGCTGAGATCTGGAAGAAGATCATAGACCGGGCCGATACGGAAGTTGGCCGGGTTGTAATGGCCCTTGAAGCTGGTCGCAGCGTTGAGCTGGCCGTTCTGGTTGTAGTTTTGCCTGTCGAGTGACAGCCAGTCATAGCGGAACCCGCCTACCAGACGCAGCTTTTCCGTCACCGAAAGCGTATCCTCCAGGAACAGCCCGGCATCAATCATGGTGGTAGGCGATTTGCGATAGGGGTACTCCCCGGCGAAGGGACCGACCGAGCCCCCTTGGGGGTTCACCAGCGAGACGCTATCGGCATAATCTGCATCAGGAAAACCACGGTTGCGAATGAAGCGCAGGTAGTAGGCATCACCCCCGATCACGAACCGATTGCGCAGCCCGAACAGGTGGTGGTCGACCCGTGCATCGATGCTGTCACCGAGCTGATGCTGGTTCTGATATACGTAAAAGCGGTCGCGACCGATGCTCCCCGGGACGATCGATGCGCCGCTCGCGTCTACGGCGCCCGTGCTGCCGATATAACTGTAAGTCTCAGCGTTGTTCCAGCGGCGCTTGGCGTAGAGGAAATAGGCCTTGTCATGCAGGGTGATGTGCGGGCTCAGGACCCAATCGAGATGCAGGGTCGGGGTCGCATTGACAGAGCTGGCCTGCGGATTGGAAACATTGTAATTGCGCCAGAGCGATGCCCTGCTCACGACAAGTCCCTTAGACGAATGCAGCAAGCCTCCCGTGGCATCAGTGACAGCCGAGCCTGGTACGAGCGGGGCACCGTAATAGGTGGAGAGTTCGTCAGTCAGATAGTCCATGCCCAGGCGCGCGGCGAAAGACGGTGACGGATGCCAGAGCACTGTAGTCGTCCAGTCATTGCTGTGAGGACTGGCTCCTTTGACATAGCCATCTGATGAGGTGCGGCTGAAGTCGCTCCTGATGGCAAGGTTGCGTGAAAGCGGCACGGAACCGCCGAAACCCGCGTTCCAGCTGTTGAATCTGCCATAGGAGACGAGCGCGTCGGCGTGCATGCGTTCCAGGTCGGGGGTGCGGGTGCGCATATCCACGGTCCCTCCCACGGCACCCTGACCGTAGAGAACGGAGGAAGGCCCCTTGAGCACCTCGACTGCCTCCAGATTGAAGGCATTGAGGGGGCGGTTCACCATGGTGGTCGGGCCAAAATAGACACCGTCCCTCAGAATGAGAATCTGGTTGCCGGTAAAACCGCGCATCATCAATTGTGCCGGGCTGCCGGGTGATCCGCCGGAGGTCACGCCGGGCGCTGAGTCGGCAGCCTCTTCGGCATGGGTATAGCCCCGCTGGAGAATGGTCTTGCGCTCGATCACAGAAATCGAGGCCGGATTATGCTGCAGGCTGAGGCCAAGCCGCCCGCCGATGGCGGGCCGTGCCTTGAGCCCCGTACTCTGGCCCTTGGCGGTTATATATTCATCCGAGCTTGTCTGATCCGGGCTAGTTTGATCTGGGCCAGTCTTATCAGGGCCAGTCTGGCCCAAGCGAGTCCGCTCGGGGCGGGTTAGTTCCGTGCCCTTCAGCCCCAGGGAAGCACGAGCCGGAGCGGTCCGGGCCTGGGAAGCTTGAGTCGCGCCAGTTTGCGTCGCGACAGTTTGGGCCGAGGCAGCCCTGGACAGGGCAGGCAGGGCGATGGTCGACAGGGACAATCCTGTCAGAAGGAGGGCGCGTGAGGAGCGCATGAGCTGCGTTCTATCCCATATTCACGTCACTACGATGGGCGCGCCATAACGCGCCACCTTCGGGACACCCCGCCCGTCGGATCTCGTCCGTGACCATGCGTGATGGCAGGTCTCCTGGCTCGTGCGTCCTCATGCGGTCACTGGCCTTCCCGGGGATAGAGACCCAGTGGCTGGGCCTATGGGCCCGCATGATCGCACTCGTCACCTACAGTTGCGGGGGCAGCCATGGCGTCAGACCATGTTCCCTTTTCATCCCGGTCGCCCGGGAACCATCACGGTGGACCCTAGCGGGGCTGAATGGGGTGTCAACGAAATGGTATAAGAACCAGATGTTTCGGCTCGAGAGTGAGGTATGGCGGGCACAGCGCGGTGGGAGTGCGTCAATGTTGAAGGGCGTTTGATTGCGTCGAACGAGGGTCAGGCGGGACCATTGGCTCTTCGGGCGAAATGCGGGTCAGACAGGCTGGGCGTTCCATTCTCGCTATGGCCGGCCAGAGCGAGCAGCATGGTTCCGTCCGGCGCGCGAAGCTCGATGTGATACCAGCGATCACTGCTGGCGAGCATTATCTTCTTCGTGAAACGGGTTTGTGGCGTGAGTGCGCGCCTGATGGTCTGACCGGAATAATGATCAATCAGTAGGACGTCCTGGCATGGCGGATGACCGATCTCGATGGTGAGTGTCATCCGATCATTCTCTTCCCTGTGGCTCACACCAAGTCCGCTTCTCGGATGATGGAGCCGATAAAAGCCATTCGGCCCATAGATCTCGACAGGGGCGTCCAGCGCGCAGGTAAATACCCTGGTCGATTGGGCGGCTACCGTCAGATGCTGCGAAGCATGTCCCTTCTGACGGATACGGAACACCGCGCCCTGATCTCCTGAGTTCGAGAAAGCGAGCGCTGTAGGCGCATCGGCCCGCGTGGCAAGCGCGAGGCGATAAGGCAAGGCGCGGGTCGGCCTCTGTCCGGTCTCCTGATCGGGCAGGCTACCATTCTCAGGCACAAGGGGCGGCGGGTGGGCGCAGGAGAGACGCGTCTGGAGCAGATACGTATCCGTGTTCGGCAAATCGGCTGACCAGACGGGGTCCGGTTTGCTGAAATCGAAGACCGAGGTCAGATCGCCACACACAGCGCGGCGCCAGGGGGTGATGGTAGGGCAGGGGATACCAAAGCGTTTCTCGAGAAACTGGATCACAGAGGTATGGTCGAAAACCTGCGAGTTGACCCAGCCTCCTTTGGTCCAAGGCGAAATGATCAGCGCGGGAACGCGCGGTCCTAGCCCAACCGGTTCACCGTGGAAACTCTCTCCCCTTGTGGAGACGCTTCCAGCGCTCTCCGACGCACCATCGAGCGCCGGGACTGGCGGCGGCACATGATCGAAAAACCCGTCATTCTCGTCGTAATTGAGGATGAAGACGGTTTTTGACCAGGTATCCGGGTGGCGAACGAAGATATCGATCAGTTTGGAAATCAGATGCTCGCCGAATCCCGGTGGTGCTTCCGGATGCTCTGACAGGGCAGTAGGGGGGACGATCCAGGAAACCTGCGGCAGAGTGCCTTGGGCGATATCCTTCTCGAATGCGTCCAGCAGATAGCGGCCCTCGAGTTCGTGCATATTCTCCTTCGTCGATCCGGGGACGATGGCGCGGGCATTGCGGTAGCGCCAGTCTTTCGGGTCGAGGTTGCGGAACTGCCTGAATGAAGCGAGAGGGTTATCGCCGAAATTGTCGTATTCCTGATAAAACTTCCAGCTGACACCGGCTTCCTGGAGGCGTTCCGGATAGGTCGTCCAGTCGAAGGGCGTGAAATGCGGGTTGTCATGCGCCATGTCGGCAGACCAGTTGCCGTCATCCACATTCTCGACCGCCTGCTTCCCGTCTGCCCCTACGGAGAGGCCATTGGTGCCGGTGAAGAAATAGAGGCGGTTCGGATTGGTCGGCCCGAAGATGGAGGCGTGATAGGCGTCACAGATGGTGAAGGCGTCAGCAAGCGCATAGTAATAGGGAATCTCGCGTCGCGTGAAATACCCCATGGTCATAGGGGTTTTATGCGGAACCCACCCCTCCCACTCATTCCAGGCGGCCTGCGTGCCTTTCCAGCTGTGATCGAGGCTTTTCAGGCAGGCGGCCGAGGTATGGATCGTGTCGAACAGGAAGGGCCAGACAGCCCGGCCTTTCGCATCTTTCTGGGCGAAGACCGAACTGCCATCAGCCTGGGTCTCGGCCCGTGGGTCGCCGAAGCCGCGTACCCCGCGCAGGGACCCGAAATAATGGTCGAAGCTACGGTTTTCCTGCATCAGGATCACCACATGCTTGACGTCCTGTATCGTTCCCGTTTCGCGATGGGCGGGGATGGCAAGGGCCTTGCGCAGATTATCGGGCAGGGCGGTTCCGGCCAGAGCGGCAGCACCAAGGGAGAGAAATTGCCGACGGCCGGGTTTCATGTTGGGGCTTCCGGTTCTCAGTTGAAATGCTTGCGGATGGTGAAGAAGACCATACGCGGCGCAGCGGCCTGGAGCGTCTGGAAGGTGCCGGACGGATCAGAGTTTATGAACCCGTTGCTACCTACAGTGGCCACGTAGCGCTTGTTGAACAGATTGGAGACGTTGATCTGAGTGTCGAGCCCACGCAGCCAGAAATTATGGCTCTTGAAGCGATAGCCGAGGTTCAGGTTGAAGACGTCATTGGCGGGAACGTAGGCGTCATTCGTATAGGTGTAATAGCGCCGATCCTGAATTTGCATGAGCACGTTGCCCCAGATTTGCCCGTCATCATAGCCAAGCTGCACATTGGCCAGGTTACGCGGCATGCCCACGACATTCTTGCCCTTGATGGCTGCGGAGACCTTGCCATCCGCCATTACGTCGTCCTGGTAGAAGGAGTTATTGAAGGCGTAGGAGGCGAAGATCGACCAGTTCGGCGCGAACTGCCAGTTCACGGCGGTGTCGATACCACGCGAGATCACACCACCCACATTGGAGAGTACTGAGGCATTGCCCTGAATGCCCACACCCTGGGTGACCGAGAGCAATCGGTTTTCGAACTCGACGTAGTAACCGGTCACTGTTGCCTGGAAGGTTTTGGTATGATAGCGGTAGCCAAGTTCCTCGGTGTTCGACATTTCGGGCTTCAGCTTGCCCTGCAGTGCCTGGAAGCCAGCTACCGTGGTCGAGAACGGGCCTGAGGTTTGCGCGCTGTCGAAAGCCGCCATATTGCGGCTGTAATCGACGAAGATCTCATGGTTACGGTTGAAGCGGTAATTCGCCCCGATCTGCGGCAGGAAGCCATTGGAGGCATTCAGCGTACCGGAGGGATAGGCCGTAGCCACCGGCATTCCCAGATAATTGCCGTTCATGGCACGCGCCGTGTTGTCGACGATCAGGGACTTGAAGCCGTAATTGACCTTGAGTTTCGGCGTGATCTTCCAGGTGTCGCCCAGGTGGACCTGATAGGTCTTTGTGTTGAAAGCGCTCTGCCACTGCGTGGCAAAGGCATTGTTCTTGTACCAGTGGATCGAGGAGGGTGACCCATCGAGCGCGAGAGGATAGAAGCGACGCGCCTGATTGAAGTTGTTGTTTTCGAACCAGAAGCCGCCTTCGATGCTGTGATTGGCAATCTTGTAGGTCAGGCTTCCGATGAACCCGGCACGGTGGATGTCATATTCGGTCGTACGGGTGGAAAGCGGTGAGCCGCCGAGTTGCGCCGGTGTCGCGCTATAGGGCGTGACCCATACGCCTTCGCCACTATTGGTGTGGCCATAGCCCGTGACATAGCCGGTCAGACGGTTATTGATCTTGAAATCCAGCTTGCCATAGCCCAGCGCATCCTCACGAAGGCCGCCTGCATTATAATAGACGGTATCCTGGTTTTCGATGCCTTTGGGGAAAGCCGTGCCGTTCTGATAGGCATAGGCGATCTGCTTGGCGAGCGCGTAGTTGCCGGTGATGTTGTCCAGATTATAGCCATAGGTCTTGATCTGGGAGAGCGACAGATCCTGATAGTCGTTTTCGGCGCGCTTGGACCAGTCGCCGAAGACCGTGAGCTTCAGGTTGTCACCCAGAGGCTGGACGTACTTGGCATTGGCCTGGTCCTGACGCTGCACGCCATCGCCCTTCCACTTATTGGCGTCCTGATGATCATAGGACACATAGAATTTGCCGCCCCCCTTCAGCACGCCGCTGTTGATGCGGGCGAATGTGCGCCAGGTCGAGGCGGAGCCGATGGTTCCGCTGACATCGGCACCAAACTTTTCGGAGGGATCGATCGAACTGAATTGCAGCGCGCCGCCAAGATCGTTGGAGGCTGCAACGCCGACCGCTCCCGCGCCCTGTGTCAGCGTGGCAGGACCGTTATTTTCTGTCTGAAGCGCACGGCCGATCGAGAGACCATTGTCATTGCCATACGCCAGGTTGCCGAGCGGCACGCCGTCGAAGGTGAAGCCCAGGCGGCTCTGGTCGAAACCACGAATGATGATCTGCTGCGACCATTCATAGGAGCCAAGCGGATCAGATGAGGTGAACATCACACCCGGCAGCTTGGACAAGGCCTTGAAGGGGCTCGTCCCGGGTGTGTATTCCTGTATCGCCGTGCGCGAAATGGTCTGGGTTTCGCGAGCCTGTCCGGCGCCGAGAACGATCACGGTTTCGGAGCTTTTGGCCTCCACGCTTGCCTTCCGAGACGGAGCTTCAGCGTTCCGTCTCTTGCCCGGCTGCTTCTTGCTGACCGGCACGCTTGCCGAGTTTGCTGTATTCGTCACGGTTTGCGCATGCGCCACAGACTGCGCGGCAATGATCAGGGCAGGGAGGCTTGCCGATAGAACAAGACTGAGTCTGAGTTTCATGAAAAAGAGCCGTTTCGTCCTGAGGTCGAGTTGCGGCCCGTAGATATCGTGACACTGCGTGACACAGTATTATGGTTTTATTAAATCAGATCGGAAACAAAACAGTCATGGATCTGTCATTATTCTGACTTGATAACGTTTGCTCGTTCTTCTATCGGGGCGCTACCCGAACCGGACCCCGGATTTGGGCAAACCCGCAGGGGAGTGACGAGCGCCATGCCCAGAAGATAGGCGCCCATATTGCTCCATGAAAAATGCTGCCCCAGCAAGAAGCGTCCCGCAGAAACAGACCGGAGCGCGTCGAGCGGTTCAATATGGACCAGTTTCAGCCCTTCACTGCCGAAGGCGCCGAGACAGGCGAGCGCGAACAGGGCGGGGCGCTGGCGGCCGGGCAGGGTGAGTGCAGCGACGTACCAGAACAACGATCCCCAAAGGATCGATCCGCCCCATTTCCGTAGGGCAGGGTCGAGGCCAAGCGGGGCGAGGCGGCAAGCAATGCCGGCGGCAATGATGATCAGTGTGAGCAGGACCATCGGCCTCCGGCGCATCGCGTGCCCCCATGGAAGAATCATCGAGAGGTTGGGCTTCGCGTCAGGGAAGGAACCTCACGATCCGGCCTCAAAAGAAGTGTGACCGTGATAAACGCGACATAGAGCAGGAGATACCACGACACGAGCTTCTGCGGATGGACGACCCAGGTGAATTGCCGGTGGGCGTAGAGCCATGTGCCGGTAAAAGTGCCGATATTCTCCGCGATCCAGAGCGCGATGCTCGAGAGAAACGCCGCGAGGGGAAGCCTCATGCGCCATTGCGTATCGAACACGCGATAAAGGATCGTGCAACGCCAATAGATTCCGATGGTGGCGAGCACCAGAAGCCAACGCAGATCCGGGATGAAATGATGGGTGAAGAAGTTGAGATAGATCGCCAGGGCCAGAGCGAGAGAAAAGCCGAAACGCGGATAGGCGAGGAATCTCATGTCAAATAGCCGGATCACACGGGCAATATAGCTGCCGACCGAGGCGTACATGAAGCCGGAGAAAAGCGGCACATGCAGGATCTTGAAGAAACCGGGCTCGGGATAGGACCATGACCCCGCATGGACCTTGAACCACTCCATGGCTGTCCCGGTGAGATGAAACAGAAGAATGATCAGCGCCTCCTGGCGCGTCTCCAGTTTGCAGGCGAGGAACACGGCCTGGGTCAGCAGCGCGAAGAGGAACAGCGCGTCATAACGATGGAGCGGCCAGCCTGGCGACCAGAGCGCGTGGCTGATGAGAATGGCCCCCAGCATCAGGCTGCCGAAGAGACAAGCCCAACCCTGCTTGAGAACGAAAAGGATGAAAAGTCCTGAGAAACCGTCCAGATGACGTCGAATCCTCTGGCCCAGACGCAGTTCGAGCGCGGTTGTCGTATCCGTCTGGCCCGGGGCGTTCGTGGCGGCGTTCATGGCGCGGCTCCTTGTTGGTTGCCGCGCCATTGCCCGATTACCGTCCCTCGAACAAGAGTGGACGGGCAAGGCACGCCTTAACGTGACAGGGCAAAATTCAGCCCTCCCATCACGGTCAGCCCCTGGTTGGGGATTGAGGAGATCTGGCTCGTGTAATAGCGACGGTTGGTAACGTTATCAGCATTGACGAACATCTGGATCTGCTTGGTGATCTGATAGGAGCCGAACATGTCGAAGACGACATAGCCGCCCTGTTTCGGGAAGCCCGGCGTGCCGCTCTTGGGTTGGCCGAGCGTCTGCGTGGCTGCACGGATACGCGCGCCCACGGAAAGCTTGCTATCGAACAGGTGCAGCCCCACCGTTCCAGCCAGTACCGAGCGCGGCGGCGTGGTCAGGATCGCGCCAAATCCGGTGTAGTCGGGGCGAGGCAATTTGGTGGTGGTGTTCGTGTAGGACAGGGTGGCGAAGACGAAGCGGTTGTCGTATTTCGCCTGCCCCTCAAACCCGTGAGTGTAGGTATCGCCCGCCATATTCTGGTAGAAATACCCATAGACCGGAATATAGGAGCCTGGGGCGGGACGGCCGATCACGCGTGTCTGGGCAATATAGTTCTTGATCCGTGTATCGAAATAGTCGCCATCGAATTCGACTTTGTCACCTTCAGCAAGCACGTCGCGGTAATGCAGCTTTGCGCCGGCCTCCCACCCATAGGTTTGCTCGGGTGCCAGACTAGGGTTCGGAATGAATTTCAGGAAGCCAAGACCAGGATGCGAACTGGCCATGAGCGTCTCAGTTGTCGAGGGCGGTCGAAAGCCGAGCCCGTAGCTGCCATAAAGCTGCAACCCATGCACTGGCGTGACTGCGAGCGTGACCTTCGGGTTCACCGCGTCCGAACTGGTGCTGGTATGAAAAGCGCCCGCCGGAATCGAGGTAAACCCGGAGGCCTGGTTCACGCCGCCGCCGGAAAGATGATAGGCGTCGTAACGCAGCGCGCCGGTGAGCTGGATAATTTTCCAGTTCAGGGCGAGCTGTGTAAATGCACTGCCCACTTCGCGTCCGCCTGATGGCGTTGCGCCATCATAGCCGGTTTGGTCCTTGGTCTTGACCGAGTCATGATAATACTCCCCGCCATAATTGAGTGAGGCCAGTACGGGTCCGAGAGGGAATTGCGAGGTGTTGTCAGCCTCGAACCCCAAGGTGGTGAGATCGTACCGGGTCATGTTCGCGGCAGCCATTGTGAGCGCACGATAGGCGGGGGTGGCGTTGTCCAGTCCAGTCGACACCACATAGCCCTTCACGTGGAGGGAGACGAGCTTGTTATCCTGAGGCGTGAACCGATACTCGATATTGCCCTGATTGTTCTGGATACTATTCGCCGTCGCGATCCCCTCGGTCCCCTGACCGAACTGGTTGTGATAGATCACGGTACCCAGCGTCAGGCTCTGATCGATGCCGGGTTTGATATCGATCTTGAACAGGCCCGACTGCAGACGCTGGTAGCTGTTGGGAACCCGCGTGCCAGCGCCGTCTTCGTAATCGCCCGAACTGCGCATGCTGAAAGCGGCGGCGATGCCGAGCCACGGGCGCACCCGCACCCCGGCACCGACCACACCCGAGCCATCGTAATTATTGGATCCACCGAGAGCGCGGGCCATCACGCCATAACGCTTGCCTGACGCGACTAGGTCATCCACGCCGAGCGTGTGCATATTGACCACACCCGCGATGGCTCCCGCGCCATCGGCAGTCGAGACTGTACCACGGGCGACATCGAGCCCGGCAAGAAGGGCAGGGTCGACAAAGACGCTGCCATTGGCGCCATGATTACTCGTCTGGAAGTTCTGTCGCGCCCCATCCACCATGACATTCACACGGCCGAAATCCTGCATGCCGCGTATCGATATGGCCAGTGCCGGCGACCCGTCATTCTGGAAATACACCCCCGGCAAACCGGTCAGGATCATGTAGGGCTCGGTCGGATTGACGCGAAGCATGTCCTTGCGGGTCAGGGTCGCGCTGGCCTGTGGCACCGTGGTTTCGTTAACGCCGTGCACGCGGACACTTGGCAGAGCGATGGCGTCCCCGTTCTGCGCGGCGCTGGTCGCGACAGCTTCCTTTTGGGTGCCCCCGACTGTTCGGCCCGGAGGAGGCGCGGCACGCGACGCGGTGTCGAGCTTCGCCATCTGGATCGGCGCGGCTGGGGATGTTGCAGAGGTTCTCGCAACGACCGCTTTTTCATGCGGGCCGGTTCCGGGCACGCGGGCGGCAGCGTTTCCCGCCGATGGGGGCGTGGCAGATTGAGCAGAAGCCTGTTTGACGGGGAGGGCTGTCAGGGCAAGAGCGGAGGACAGGAAAAGTGCCCGGCGTTTTGTGATCATCGTTTCGGCCCTGCGAATCGTTAACGGATGTGACGATGGGTTATTGAGAATGACTCGCACTTGCAAGAGAGAAAAACTTCCTCTAAAGCTCCGCCGCATCGGGTGAGGGAATGACGCAACAGCTTCTCCTCGATCGGTTAAGAGAAGGGTCAGGGTTCATGAGCATCAGATTGTTCAGCCGACGCCAGTTCGGCTTGACGGCCTTCGCCACCGGGGTATCCGGCGCAGCAGCGCGTGGTGCACGGGCAGGCGAGAAACGGCCGCTCACGATCGAGGATTGCCGTGGCCGCCGGGTCACTCTGGGCACGATGGACCGCATCGTCTCGATTGGGGGGACGATTACCGAAACGCTTTATGCGCTTGGGGCCTCAGGGCACGTGGTAGGCGTCGATATCACCTCTACCTACCCGGTTGCCGCCCTGAGGGAGAAGAAATCAATCGGCTATATGCGTCAGCTCTCCGCTGATGGGATCCTGTCGCTCAGGCCTGATCTGGTTCTGGCCATGAATGACTCGGGACCACCAGCTGCGATCGACCAGATCATGAACGCGTCGATCCCCACGGTCATGATCGACGCAACCCCCTCACTCGACGGGGTACGCAAGCGTATCCTGACCTTGTCGAGTATCATTGGCGCGGGGGAGCAAGGCGCCTCGATGGTGGTGCGCTTCGATAATCAGCTGCGGACGCTCAAGGCGTGGAAAGAACTGCATCCGCAGCAACCGCGTGTTCTGTTTGTGATGCGTGTGGTCAATGGCCGCCCGATGGCTGCAGGCACCGGAACGGCGGCCGATGCCATCATCACGCTTGCAGGGGGCACGAATGCCGGAAGCGCCATGCAGGGTTACAAGGCACTCGAGCGTGAGGCATTGATCACGCTTCAGCCCGACGTGATCCTGATGATGAGTCAGGGCGGACAGGCCATGCGCGATGCGTTGCTGGAAGATCCTGCCGTTCTGGCGACCCCGGCCGGCAAGAACAGGGCGGTTATCGACATGGAAGGTGAAAAGCTTCTTGGTTTCGGCCCGCGCACGGCTGAGGCCGCGCTGGAACTTGCGCAGCAGATCAACGGACATATGAAGCCTGCATGACGATACGCCGCCTTTCGGCGCTTCCGGCTCTCGTCCTGCTGGGGCTTGGTCTTGCGGCCAGTGTTCTGCTCGCTCTCGCCTCGGGAGCGACCGGTTTCGGGTTCGCGCCTATCCGAGCGAGCGACCCCCAGATGGCGCGTATGATCATCATGGACATCCGTCTGCCCCGTGTGGTTCTGGCTCTGCTCGTCGGAGCAGGGCTCGGTGCCGCAGGGGCTGTGATGCAGGGCCTGTTCCGCAACCCTCTGGCGGATCCGGGGCTGATCGGTGTGTCATCCGGGGCAGCCTTGGGTGCCACACTGATGATCGTTCAGGGACCAATCTGGTTCGGCGCGGGCATCATCGCGCGCTGGGGAATCCCCGCAGGCGGGATGCTCGGTGCCTGCGCCCTGACGCTCGTCTTGCAGGCGATGTCCACGAGGCAGGGCGGGATATCGACCAACAGGCTCGTACTTGCGGGCGTCGCGCTTGGGGCCCTGGCCTCCGCCGCAACCGGCATTCTGCTTTATCGCGCCAATGACACCGCCCTGCGTGACCTGACCTTCTGGTCCATGGGAAGTCTATCGGGCGCGCGCTGGCCGGAGATCGATATTCTGGCGCCCCTCATCCTCTTGGCGCTGCTCCTGCTGATGGCGCTTACTCGGCCACTCAACCTGCTTCTGGCTGGCGAGGAAAACGCCATGCTGATGGGATGTCGGGTGAGAGCCGTGAAGTATCTGAGTCTTTTTGCCGTGACGATGGCGGTTGGGCCGGCAGTGTCGTTTTCAGGGGTAATCGGCTTTGTCGGCGTCATCGTGCCGCATCTCGTCCGTCTTGTGTGCGGCCCCGATCACCGGTTTCTCATCCCGGGCAGCGCCTTGCTGGGCGCGATCCTGCTGGTGTTGTCCGATACGCTGGCGCGTGTGATCGCATCCCCCGCAGAGGTGCCTGTCGGGATCATCACCGCCGGACTTGGCGCTCCGGTCTTCATCTGGCTGCTGCTCCGGCTGAGGGATCAGGAGATTCCTGCGTGAGCCTCGAACTGATCAATGTCACGGTCATGCGTCAGGGCCGTCTGTTGCTGGACGATTTTTCCCTATCGCTTTCTCCGGGAGAGATGGTCGCCGTGATCGGTCCGAATGGTGCGGGCAAGACGACACTCATGCGTGTGGCCGCCGGGTTGCTCACACCCTGTATCGGTGAGGTGAGCCTCGATGGCCGTCCCTTGCAGGCGTTCACCCCGGCAGAACTTGCGAGATACCGTGCCATGCTGACGCAGGACCAGGGGATGGAAGCCCGTTTTTCTGTTGCCGAACTGGCGGGTTTCGGTGTGGCCGCGCGTGGAAGCGCGTCGGAACGCGCCCGGCTGAGCGCGCTGATTGACTCGACGCTTGCCGAGGTGGGTCTCATGCACCTTGCCGGGCGTGATATTACGAGCCTGTCCGGCGGCGAGCGGCAGCGCGCGCATCTGGCACGCGTGTTCGTCCAGCTGCGCTGGCATGGAGACAAGGGATACCTGTTGCTGGACGAACCGGTTTCGGCACAGGATATCGCCCGTCAGGGACAGGTTCTGTCCCTTGCGCGGGCGCATACGGGCAAGGGCGGATCATGGGGGTCGGGGGCATGTCTTGCCATCCTGCATGACCTGAACTGGGCAGCCGCCTTTGCCGACCGGGTTGTGGTGATCGACAAGGGGCGGCTCTATGCGGACGGCCCTGCGGACAGGGTCATCACCTCGACTATGCTTCGGGACGTATTCGGCCTGACCGATGTCGTTCTGGGGCGCCATGGCGAGACGGGGCGGCCTTTTCTTCTGCCGCATGATCTCGTTCTGCCCGGTTTGTCATGAAGAAATGAAGGTATCGTCGATGTATATCGCAATGAACAGGTTTCAGGTCCTCCCCGAGAGCGAAGAGGCATTCCGCCAGCGCTGGCTCGATCGCGAGGTGCTGCTGACAACCGTACCCGGCTTCGTCTCTTTCTCGTTGCTGCGTGGCCCGGTAAAGGATGACCATATCCTGTGGTCCTCGCACACGATCTGGAAATCCCAGGACGCGTTCAAGGACTGGACCCAGTCAGAGCAGTTCCGTAAAGCCCATGCCGGTGCGGGCGGCAACAAGCCCCTGACACTCGGGCCGCCGGTATTCGAAGGCTTTGAGGTGGTCCAGCACATCGATAACTGAGACCTGCCCGAGCGTTTTGCGGTTTCCCTCAGAAGGAGGCCGCGAAACGGTCGCCGTCGCGCTTCCCACCCCCATTTGGGGCGCGCTTAGGCACCCGACCTGATGGGATGCTTCCGGGGCTCTGTATCAGAGCTTTGTGAGGATCAGGTCGAAGATACGTGCGACTGTTGCCCGTCGCACGGCATCCCGGTCTCCCGGAAAATGGGCGGTTTCGAGCACGGGATTGCTGATACCCCGCATCAGGCACAGACAGACGGTCCCAACTGGTTTGTCAGCCGTCCCACCGGAAGGTCCGGCGATACCAGTCACGGCCACCGAGACATTGGCATCCTCGGCGCAGCCCAGCGCGCCCACGGCCATTTCGGTGGCGGTGGCCTCGCTCACGGCACCATGACGCTCGAGCGTCGAGGCCGAGACACCCAGCGCCGTAATCTTCATGGCGTTGGAGTAGGTAACCAGCCCCCCCTCGATCACATCCGACGATCCCGCAAGCGCGGTGAGCGTGGCGGAAATCAGTCCGCCCGTGCAGCTCTCGGCGGTCACAAGTTTTTCCCCCCGGCGACGCAGCAGCGCAAGAACCTCGACGGCCTTGTGGGTCAGATCGGCGGCATTCGGCGCATTGTCAGCCATGGGCGCCAGTCTCCAATACGCGGTAAAGAGCCATGTTCTCCTCGACGCGCTGGATATAGGAGCGCGTTTCCTCATAGGGCAGGCTCTCGATCCAGTCGATCAGACCGTCCTGCGTCAGAGGCTGGGGCAAGGGCAGGCTGGCCAGCCATTGATCGGTGCGATGGGGCCCCGCATTATAGGCAGAGAGGACGAGTGGCACGACATTGCCAAAGCGCGCCAAAAGCTGCGCCAGATAGGTGCGTCCCAGGGTGAGGTTCGTCGCCGGGTCACGCAGACCGCTGGCGCTGGTATCCAGCCCGGCCAGACCGCCGCGCCGCGCGACGTCTCTGGCGGTTCCCGTTTGCAACTGCATCAGGCCGATTGCCTTCGCCGGGCTGACTACATGCGCGTCGAAACTGCTCTCCTGGCGCGCCACACCCAGAGCCAGACCACGGGGCAGGGCGTCGCCTTCTGCCTGTGCGGCATCGAGAACCGGCCAGCCCTCTGGATAAAGCGCCGAACCAAGACGCCCGGTGCGGCGGGCCGCGAAAACTGCAGGCTCATATGAGTCGATAGAAAGGGCAAACCGCGCGAGAGCCGCCTGACCTGCGGCATCCTGAACCTGGCTGTAACCGAGCATCAGGAACTCGCGCGCATGGTCGTCATCACCGCGATTGTGCAGGAGGCGCGCCGCTTCAACCAGATCGGCACGGGATACAGGGCCTGAAGCGAGGGCCGGTATGTTGTTGAGCGCCTGAGCCAGACCCGGAACATCGCCGCCTCCCGGCAATAGCGTATCATCACGGCCCGCCATGGCGGCCAGTGCGAGCTGACCGTAATAGGTTGTTGGCATCGCCGCAGCCTGACGGTACGCGCTGCCTGCCTGCGTCGTATCTCCCTCGGCGGCATAGGCGCGCCCGAGCCAGTAATAACCCCGGCTTTTCGTGATCAGGCTCGTCTGTCTCGACAGGGGGGTAAAGGCCTCGCGCGCCTGGGACGGGTTTTTGAGAAAGCGCAGGTCGATCCAGCCGCGCAGGAAGCGTGCTTCAAGACTGGCCGTGATCGGGGGGGCAAGGGTCGCATCATCTGCAAGACTGCGCGCCTGGGGGACGTTGCCCTGCATCAGAAACGCTCGGGCGAGCCCAAGGCGTTCGGTCGTCCAGTCGGCGGAAGGTGCGGCTTTCTGGGCGGCGAAACCCGTTGACTGCCAGAGGGCATAGGCACCGGCAAGATCGCTGGCGCGGCGCATCTGCCGAAGGCGCGCAAGAAGGACCTGTGGGTCGGATTGAAGAGAGGGGGGCAGCGAGACGAACTGCACCTCTGCATCAGCAGCGTTCGAGGCGAGAGCGATCAGTGCGCTCGCCAGCGCCTGCTTCTGGGGAGCGAGCAGGGGCACCTGACGAGTAGCGGCCGAGAATTGCCGCGTACGAAGCTGACGCTGGAAGCGCGCCCAGTGATCGTCCGGGGTGAGGGCCGCGCTGTATTCGGCAAGGATCAGGCTCGAATCCGTTTCCCTGTCGGCACCATTGCGCCAGATGCGCCTTGCCTGACTGGCTGCGTCCGGAAGAAGGGAGGCACAACGGATGAAGGCCTGGACGTTTGTGAGTGGCTCACGGGGGCAAAGCTTAGGCAGCTCGGCGTCACTGGCGCGTGTGGCAAGGGCTGCCTGGTAGCGGGCCACCATCGTACCCCGCTCGGGCCAGGCGGGAGTGATATCGAGAAAATCGGCATAGGCGCGTGCCGAAGGGGGCGTGCTCGCCTCCACAAGAGCCAGCCACATATCGAGCCTGCTCGCGACGTTGTCGAAGCGTGTCGGGACTGCCGGGGTCAGAGCGTCCTGCGCGGTATCGGCAGTGCCCAACGTCTCGCTTGAAGGCGCGGTGGCTTCTGGTTCCTGCGCGTGGGAAGAGCATCCGCCGAGAAGAAGAAAGGTGCCAGCGAGGAGAAGAGACTTAACCCGCAACATGATGGACCACCTCGATACTCCCCTTATAGATCAGCTCGCATGCCACGAAGGCGACGATCGCAAGACCCAACCACGCGATCCAGCGATAGCGCTCGAGCAATCGGGCCACCAGAGTGGCGGCCACCCCCATGAGCACGACCGAAAAGGCGAGACCAGTCACAAGCACGTAAGGATGCCCGAGTGACGCCCCCGCAACGGCGAGGACATTATCGAGGCTCATGGATAGATCCGCGAGGATGATCCGGAAGATTGCCTGGCCCAGCGTGCCGTTTTGGGTGCTGCCTTCCACCTCTTCCGGGTGACGCATCTCCTGATACATCTTCCAGCACACCCAGAGCAGCAGTAATCCGCCTGCAAGCGTCAGCCCGATCACGGCGAGAAGCTGTGACGCCACGAGCGCCAGAACGATGCGCATGAGCGCGGCACTCGCCACCCCGACGATAATCGCCTTTCGCCTCTGGGTTGCGGGCAGGCCGCGTACGACCATGCCGATGACCACCGCGTTGTCCCCGGCAAGGGTGATATCGATCATGACAACCTGGGCGAGCGCGATCAGGGCATGCCAGGTAAGATCAGGCGCCACATCATCCTCCAATACGACAGATACACGAAAGCCTAGAGAAAGCGCTCCCGGCGCGCAATTGAGTGGGATGACAAGGATGGTGTTCGCGGGCGCCGAGTTGCGGTAAGAGGGCGCAATCCGCGTCCCAGACATTCCAGGAGCCAAGCCATGGTGCCTCGCTACAGCCGCCCCGAAATGACCGCCATCTGGTCTCCCACCAATCGCTATCGCATCTGGTTCGAGATCGAGGCCTTGGCCTGTGAGGCCATGGCCGAGCTGGGAGACATGCCGAAAGAAGCCGCCGCAGTCATTCGCGAGCGTGGCGATGCCGCGATGGCCGCGTTCTCCGATGCAGATGTCGCGCGTATTGACGAGATTGAAGCCGTAACCCGTCATGATGTGATCGCGTTCCTCACATGGCTGGCCGAGAAGATCGGCCCCGAGAGCCGCTTCGTGCATCTCGGCATGACGTCGTCAGACGTGCTCGACACATGTTTTTCAGTGCAGCTCGTGCAGGCGACGGACCTCCTGCTGGAAGACATTGACGCGGTTCTGGCGGCATTGAAGAAGCAGGCTTTCGCGCATAAGAACACGGTCACGATCGGACGCTCGCATGCCATCCATGCCGAGCCCACGAGCTTCGGTCTCAAGATTGCCGGGCACTATGCCGAGTTCGCGCGCAACCGCGAGCGTCTTCTCGTGGCCCGTAAGGAAATCGCGATCTGTGCGATTTCAGGCGCGGTCGGCACCTATGCTCATATCGATCCGCGCGTTGAGGAATTCGTCGCTGCGCGCCTGGGTCTGGCTGCCGAAGACGTCTCTACCCAGGTCATCCCCCGTGACCGGCATGCCGCATTCTTCTGTGCGCTGGGTGTGATCGCCAGCGGTATCGAGCGTCTGGCTGTTGAAGTGCGTCATCTGCAGCGTTCGGAAGTGCGCGAGGCAGAGGAATTCTTCCATCCGGGCCAGAAGGGCAGCTCGGCCATGCCGCACAAGCGCAACCCGGTGCTCTCCGAGAATCTGACAGGTCTGGCGCGTCTGGTGCGTTCGCATGTCGTCCCGGCACTCGAAAACGTTGCGTTGTGGCATGAGCGCGATATCAGCCACTCCTCCGTTGAGCGCAATATCGGGCCCGATGCGACGGTGGGGCTCGATTTTGCCCTGATGCGTCTGGCTGGGATGATGGACAAGCTCGTTGTTTATCCGGAGCGCATGATGGCCAATCTCGAATCGCTGGGTGGCGTGGTCCATTCCGGCGAGGTTCTCCTGGCTCTGGCGCGTTCAGGCATTTCGCGCGAGGACGCTTATCGTATCGTCCAGCGCAATGCGATGGAGACCTGGACCAAGCTGGGCGAGCCAGATGGCCGTAGCTTCCGGGAGAATCTGGAGCAGGACCCGGAGGTAGCGGGGCGTGTGGATGCCAAGGTGCTGGATGAGGCGATGGACAGCACACGACATCTTGTTGCGGTAGACCGCATTTATGACAAGATTTTTGGTTAACTTCCCACATTGTGTGTTGACCTTGTGGGGGCATAGTGTGGAAGTAACGTGTTTGTAATCTCAAGCACGTTCACCTGGATCAGGACGAAAGCTCACCAATGGCTTCCACAACGCGCCCGCGAGGGCAGGCACTCACCAATTTTATCGCCGTGATCGCGGCGACCGGTGGTCTTCTTTTCGGTTATGACACCGGCATCATCTCGGCGGCGCTTCTCCAGCTGACTCCCCAGTTCCAGCTGACAACGGAGAGCGCCGAGGTGGTGACCTCTGCCGTGATTCTCGGCGCCCTGATCGGGTGCATCAGCGCCGCGCCGCTTTCCGATCGTCTGGGGCGCCGCCGCACCATTATTGCCGCTGCGACCTTGTTCCTGATCGGTACCGTGATCGTGACATTCGCGCATTCGGTGGCCGTCCTGACCTTTGCCCGTCTGATCCTCGGCCTCGCCATCGGCGCGTCGTCTCAGATCGTGCCGATCTATATCGCCGAGATCGCCCCTCCGGAGCGTCGCGGCTCGCTCGTGGTGGCATTTCAGTTTGCCATCGCTTTCGGCCAGCTGATCTCGTTCATCACCGGCTATGTGCTGCAGGATTACTCCTGGCGTCTGATGTTCGGTCTGGGCGTGATCCCGGCCGTTATCCTGTTTGTCGGCATGTTGTTCCTACCCAACAGCCCGCGTTGGCTAGCCATGCAGGGCGAATTCGAACGTGCGCGTCAGGTTCTGCGCAGCGTACGCCGTACAGATGCCGAAGCCGATCGCGAGTTGCAGGAAATCCAGGACCAGCATGACGAGAAGGCACCGCTCTCCGAGGTGTTCAAGCCCTGGGTCCGCCCAGCGACGATTGCTGCGGTTGGCATCGCCCTTCTTTGCCAGCTCACGGGCATCAATGCCGTGATGTATTACGCCCCGACCATCTTCGCGGATGCCGGATTCGGCCAGTCTTCCGCGCTACTGACCTCGGTTGCGGTAGGCGTTTCGATGGTGGGTACGGTGGCTTTCGGCGGCTGGGCTGTCGATGCTTGGGGGCGTCGTACGCTGATGCTGCGCCTGATCCCGGGTGCGGTTGTCTCGCTCATCCTGCTCGGCTTCATGTTCTTTACCGGTCAGACGCATGGCTGGGGCGCATTCGTGACCGCTGCCGCCGTTGTCGGCTATGTTGTGTTCAACGTGGGCAGTCTTTCGGTGGCCATCTGGCTCGTAGGCGCAGAAGTGTTCCCGCTTTCCTGCCGCGGCACGGGCATGAGCCTTGTTGCTGCCAGCCATTGGGGTGCTGATCTGATCATCTCGCTCACCACGCTCAGCATGGTGAAGGCGCTTGGTGCAGGCGGCACGTTCTGGCTATTTGCCGCTGTGAACGCTGTCTCCTTCTTCTTTGTGCTGCGCTATGTGCCCGAAACGCGCGGTCGTTCGCTTGAGGAGCTCGAAGCCTCACTGCGCAATGGTACCTTTGCTCCGGTCGCGCATGAGAAGGCTGCTGCTGCCGAGTAAGCGCGGGCGCCACGCCCTGTCGTAACGACAGGGACGATCATGGGTATGAACGGCGTTGCTCCGCTGCTATATGCGGGACAACGCCGTTCACCGTTTTTGAAAGATCGTCATGGCACGCCGTCGTCAGCTCTATGAAGGAAAAGCCAAGATCCTGTTCGAGGGGCCCGAGCCCGGTACACTCGTGCAGTATTTCAAGGATGACGCCTCCGCCGGGAACGGCGTGAAGAAGGGCATCATCACCGGCAAGGGCGTGCTGAACAATCGTATCAGCGAGCATTTGATGCTCCGCCTGCATGAAATCGGCATTCCGACACATTTCGTCCGCCGCCTCAACATGCGTGAGCAGCTGATCCGCGAAGTCGAGATCATCCCTCTCGAGGTGGTGGTCCGCAATGTCGCTGCGGGCTCGATCGCCAAGCGTCTCGGCCTTGCGGAAGGGACGCGTCTGCCCCGCTCCATTCTCGAATACTACTACAAGAACGATGCGCTGAACGACCCCATGGTGTCGGAAGAGCATGTCACGGCATTCGGCTGGGCCAATGCCCAGGATCTCGATGAGATCAATGCCTACGCTTTGCGCACCAATGATTTTCTCACCGGCATGTTCCAGGGGATCGGCATCCAGCTGGTTGATTTCAAGCTGGAATTCGGTCGCCTGTGGGAAAATGACGAGATGCGTATCGTTCTCGCCGATGAAATCTCTCCCGATAATTGCCGCCTGTGGGATACCAAGACGAGCGAGAAGCTCGACAAGGATCGTTTCCGCCGGGATATGGGGCGTGTCGAGGAAGCGTATCAGGAAGTCGCTCGTCGCCTTGGAATTCTGCCTGAGGCAGGCAATGGCGATCTCAAAGGACCGGAGGTCATGCAATGAAAATTCGCGTCAATGTCATGCTGAAGGAAGGCGTGCTCGATCCCCAGGGCAAGGCTATCGGTCATGCCCTCGAGGTGCTGGGCTTTGCCAATGTCGGTGAAGTGCGCGTGGGCAAGACCATGGAGCTCGAGATCGCGACTGATGACCGCGAAAAGGCTCTCGCCCAGGGTGAGGCCATGGCGCGCGAATTGCTCGCCAATCTCGTGATCGAGGATTTTGCCGTAGAGGTCGTTGGATGACCCGCAAGCTGGCTCTTCTGGCGGTGGTCGCTCTTGCGCTGCCCGCGGGCGGTCTGGCCGGTACGGCTCAGGCCGATGAGCATCGCCTTTCTTCCATGCAGGCGGGTCGCTTCGGCGCCATCTGTTCCAAGCCGCAGGGCAAGGCTGTGTGCGATGCCTATATCGCCGGCATGGCTGATTCAGGAGCGCTGTCTGCCCTTAACGCTAAAAGCGCTGGCGATAGCGCGACTGTTGTCGGTTTCTGCGTGCCGGATGCGGAAACGACCGACGCCATGCGTGGCAAGGTCCTGTCCTGGCTGAAGAGCCATCAGGATGTGCTGAAATATCCGGTTGGCAAATCCGTGTTTGCTGCGCTGCACGAGGCCTACCCGTGTTCGGGCCAGGGAGGAAAGCCATGAAGGCCGGTATCGTCGTTTTCCCCGGCACGAACCGTGAGCGCGACATGGAGCAGGCGCTTCGCCTCGTGAGCGGCAAGGCGCCCACCATGCTCTGGCATCGTGACACCAGCCTGCCTGACCTGGATCTGATCGTCCTGCCGGGTGGCTTCAGCTTCGGCGATTATCTGCGTTCGGGCGCCATGGGCGCGCACTCGCCCATCCTGCGCGAGGTTCGTGCCTTCGCCGAAAGGGGCGGATATGTGCTGGGCGTGTGCAACGGGTTCCAGATCCTGACCGAGGCGCAGCTCCTCCCCGGTGCGCTGTTGCGCAACGCCGGGATGCGCTTTCTCTCGCAGGACGGGTTCCTGCGTGTCGAGACGCAGGACACGGCCTTCACGCGCGACTGGGCGAAGGGCGATGTGTTCCGTGCGCCTCTCGCTCATGGCGATGGCAACTATACGGCTTCCGAAGCCGAACTCGACCGCCTCGAAGGCGAGGACCGCGTGGCCTTCCGCTATGTCTGTGCCCAAGGTACGCTTGATGCCGCCAATCGCGTGAGCAATCCCAATGGCAGCCAGCGCTCGATCGCAGGCATCCTGAGCGCCAATAAGCGCGTCTGCGGTCTGATGCCCCATCCTGAAAACCTGGTCGATCCCGATCTTGGCGCGACAGATGGCGTGCCGCTGTTCTCGGGTCTGGTGAAGAGTCTCGTCGCATGAGCATGATCGTCAACGCTGAACTCGCCGCCCGCTTCGGTCTCTCCGCTGAGGAATACCAGAAGGTTCTCGACATCATGGGCCGCGTGCCGAGCCTGACAGAACTCGGCATCTTCTCGGTCATGTGGTCCGAGCATTGCTCGTATAAATCCTCACGCGTGCATCTCAAGACCCTGCCGACAACGGCTCCCTGGGTGATCCATGGCCCGGGCGAAAATGCCGGTGTGGTCGATATCGGCGACGGGCTCGCCGCCGTCTTCAAGATGGAAAGCCATAATCATCCGTCCTTCATCGAGCCCTATCAGGGTGCGGCGACAGGTGTGGGGGGCATCCTTCGCGATGTCTTCACCATGGGTGCGCGCCCCGTCGCCAATCTGAACGCGCTGCGCTTCGGCGATCCGTCTCTTCCGGTGACGCAGCGTGTGATCGATGGCGTCGTGCGCGGGATCGGGGGCTATGGCAACTGCGTGGGCGTGCCCACGGTCGGTGGTGAGATCAACTTCCATCCCGCCTATAACGGGAACCCGCTCGTCAACGCCATGACGGTGGGTATCGCCCGTCAGGATCGCATTTTCCTCTCGGCCGCTGCCGGGATCGGCAATCCGGTGGTCTATGTCGGCTCCAAGACCGGGCGTGACGGCATCCATGGTGCCACCATGTCGTCTGCGGAATTCGATGAACATGCGGCCTCGAAGCGCCCGACGGTGCAGGTGGGCGACCCGTTCACCGAAAAGCTGCTGATCGAGGCATGCCTCGAACTGATGGCGACCGACGCGATTGTGGCCATCCAGGACATGGGAGCGGCTGGTCTGACGTCCTCTGCCGTAGAAATGGCAGGCAAGGGCGGGGTGGGTATCGAGCTCGACCTGGACAAAGTGCCGCAGCGCGAAACCGGCATGACGGCCTATGAGATGATGCTGTCCGAGAGCCAGGAGCGTATGCTCATGGTGCTCAAGCCCGAACGCACCGACGTGGCCCGTGCCATTTTCGAGAAGTGGGACCTCGATTTCGCGATCGTGGGCGTGCTGACCGACACGGCGCATATCACGGTCAAGCATCTCGGCAAGACCGAAGCCGATATCCCGCTGGCGCCGCTCGCTGACGAGGCTCCTCTCTATCACCGCCCGATGACCCATGCAGAAAAGCCGGGTCGTCTGGGTACGGTGGCCGATCCCGCGGGTGTCGAACATGCCCTGCTGACCCTGCTGGCCTGCCCGGATCTCGCCTCGCGCGCCTGGGTCTGGAACCAGTACGACAGCGGTGTGGGCGGCCAGACCGCACGCCGGCCTGGCGCAGCTGACGCCGCCATCGTGCGCGTTGAGGGCACGAAGCGCGGTCTTGCCATGACCACGGATTGTACCCCGCGCTATTGTCAGGCCGATCCTCATGCAGGTGGCGCTCAGGCGGTCGCGGAAGCATGGCGCAATATCACAGCAACAGGCGCCCTGCCTCTGGCCGTGACGGATAACCTGAATTTCGGTAATCCCGAGAAGCCAGAAATCATGGGTCAGTTTGCCGATGCCATCAAGGGCATGGGCGAAGCCTGCCGTGCGCTCGACTTCCCGGTCGTGAGCGGCAATGTCTCGCTCTACAACCAGACGAGCCATCCGAGCGGTCTGTCGCAGCCGATCCTGCCGACCCCCGCCATCGGCGCGATCGGTGTGATCGACGATGTGAGCAAGGCCATCGGTCTTGGCATGCCCGAGCACTGCGAGCTTGTGCTGATCGGTGAAATCCGCGGCGAACTCGGTCAGTCGCTCTGGTTGCGCGAGATCTGCCACCGCGAGGATGGCGCCCCGCCGGTCATCGATCTTAACGCCGAGCGCCGTAACGGCGACTTCGTGCGCAAGATGATCGGGGAAGGGCGCGTCGAGGCGTGTCACGACATCGCCGATGGGGGTTTGCTGGTCGCGGTCGCCGAGATGGTCATGGCCAGTGGCGTTGGGTGCCATCTTGACAAGCCGCATTATGGCACAAGCCTGCACGCCTTCTACTTCGGTGAGGACCAGGCCTGTTACGTGATTGCCACCAAGCACGCTGCGACCCTGATCGATGCAGCGGAGAAGGCCCATGTTCCTGTGCGCCATCTGGGTCGTACAGGGGGTGATGCTCTGGTTCTGACCGATGGTATGTCGCTCTCGGCCGAGCGTATGCGCAAGGTCAATGCCGAGTTCTTCCCCAAGCTGATGGAGCGCTGACCCATGCCAATGAGTGCCGAGGAAATCGAGCGTACGATCAAGGCTGCCCTGCCTGACGCCAAGATCGAGATCCACGATCTCGCCGGGGACGGGGATCATTATGCTGCCACCGTGACCAGCTCCGCTTTTGCGGGGCTGCCACGAGTGCGCCAGCACAAGCTGGTTTATGACGCCTTTGGAGGGCGTATGGGCACGGAGCTGCATGCGCTGGCCCTGAAGACCCAGACACCCTGAGGCGCTGATTACGCCCGAATATTAACCCCCTGACAATAGAGACCGGTTGGGTCTATAATCTCGAGACGATAGACCCAGCGCGTTTTGCGCACAGGAGAGACCCCATGGCTGAAGCCGTTTTCCAGCATATCCAGCAGCTGATCGATTCCAACCCCGTCATGCTTTTCATGAAGGGTGACAAGCTGTTCCCGCAATGCGGATTCTCGGCACGTGTTGTGCAGATCCTCGGCCATATGGGCGTGGATTTTGAGACTGCCAATGTTCTGGCCAGCGCCGAAATGCGTCAGGGCATCAAGGATTTCTCGCAGTGGCCGACGGTTCCCCAACTCTA
Organism: Asaia sp. VD9; assembly: GCF_037150015.1. Classification (NCBI taxonomy): domain Bacteria; kingdom Pseudomonadati; phylum Pseudomonadota; class Alphaproteobacteria; order Acetobacterales; family Acetobacteraceae; genus Asaia; species Asaia sp. VD9. The sequence goes on from NZ_JBBCQM010000011.1 coordinate 108,248, forward strand.
TGTCAAGGGCGAGTTCATCGGTGGCTGTGACATCGTGACGGACATGTTCCAGAGCGGCGAACTGGAGTCTCTTTTCGAAGAGAAGAACATCGCCAAGAAGGTGGCGTGATCTTGCCTTGATTAGGCCATAAATTCTGCGTTCTGCCATGGTTTTGGCCCAAACTGTGGCAGAATTGCAACGCGCTCCGGTGGAGTGAAAATTATCTCCAAACGCCCCTTGTTGCTCCTTATTTCTCCCGCATAACCTGTCCCCAGGTCATTCAAAGGGAAGTAAAAATGCGGCGTCTTTCGGTTCTCAAGCTTGCCACTTCAGTCATCGCCGCAGGAGCCGCCTTTGCTTCGCACGGTGCAAGTGCAAGAGAGATCACCGACTGGGAAGCTTCGAAGCTGACGCTCGATGCCCTGACCGCCACCCCGGTTTATCACCGCCCCGCCGTTTCCCATTCTCATCATGGTGCAACCGTTCATCAGGTCGCCTCTCATCGCAGCGTCGGTCAGTCGCGCAGTGCCCTGGTTCACACGGTCGTCTATCATGCCAAGGCTCCGGCGAGTGCCAAGGGCCATCACGCCCGCCGCCACGGCTGATCTCCCTCTCCCTGATATGACGGTTGGAGACGCTTCCCGCAGCGCCTGACGTCTCCATACCCGTTCAAGTCGCGCACGCGTGCTTTGAAGCTGGTGTGAGGCGTTGCCCCCAAAGAGCGGAGCCTCGCGGGGTAGAAGGTGCCGATATCTGAGTGAGCGGACATCTCGTGACGTTCCTACCCAGTCACGATCGAGCACTCTTCCCCGTTTTGCAACGATCAATGCGTCGAAAACGCCCGGTGCGTGGCCCCATGGTCTGTGGCCTCAGCCGATGAACCTAGCCGTCCGGTCAGAGCAGGGACAATACCACGCCTCGCGTTTAGATTTCCGGTGGAATGGTGCGTTCCCAGCTTTCCTTAGAACGCGCGCAGGATGTCCTCGCGCCATTCCAGTTTTCCCCACTCGTCACGCATGATCAGATCGATCCGCACAGCCTCTCTGTGCCATTCAGGTCGGGTCTGGATCAGGTAATCAGCAGCCTGGAGAACCCGACGCTGTTGCGCAGGGGCCAGTGCGAAAGCAGCTTCCGTAAGGGATCTGCGTTGCTTGACCTCGACAAAGATCAGCGTGGTGGGAGAGGCGGCCACCACGTCGATCTCCCCAAGGGGCGTCCGGCAGCGCCTGGCCATAATGCTGAAGCCATGCTGCGCGATGAGCGCACAAGCATGACTTTCCGCTTCCTTACCCGCCGCATGAGCGGCACTTCCGCGCATATGGCGGGTAGACGTCACAGCTTTGAGTTCAAAAGCCGTGCGGCTTCCACAGCGAAATAGGTGAGGATCCCGTTGCATCCGGCCCGTCGGAACGCCAGCAGGCTCTCTAGAATGGCACGGTCGCGGTCGAGCCAGCCATTCTGGATGGCCGCCATCATCATCGCGTATTCGCCTGAGACCTGGTAAGCGAATGTCGGCACCGCGAAATTGTCACGGACGCGCCTGATGATATCGAGATAGGGCATCCCCGGCTTGACCATCACCATGTCAGCGCCTTCCTGCAGGTCCTGCGCAACCTCACGTAGGGCTTCGTCGCTATTGGCCGGGTCCATCTGATAGGTCTTCTTGTCGCCTTTCAGGAGCCCTCCGGAGCCGAGCGCATCCCTGAACGGCCCATAAAAAGCAGAGGCATATTTCGCCGCGTAGGACATGATGCGCACATGTTCATGGCCAGCCTTGTCCAGCGCCTTACGGATCGCCCCGATACGTCCGTCCATCATGTCTGACGGGGCTATAATGTCGATCCCGGCGGCGGCCTGGTTGAGCGCCTGCAACGCCAGTATTTCCACCGACGCATCATTGACCACGTACCCGTTCTCGATGAGTCCGTCATGGCCGTGATCGGTGTAGGGGTCTAGGGCGACGTCTCCTACCAGACCAAGGTCGGGGAAGAGACGTTTGATCTCCCGTGCCGCCCGACACATCAGATTGTCCGGATTTGTGGCCTCGCGACCTGTGGCATCGCGAATATCGGTGGGGGTGATCGGGAAAAGGGCAATCGCGGGAATGCCCAATCCCACAGCTTCGCTCAGATGCGCCTCGAGCAGATCGACGCTGACGCGCGCGACGCCGGGCATGGAAGCCACCTCACTGCGCTGGTTCTGGCCGTCGCAGACGAAGATTGGCCAGATCAGGTTGTCGGTGGTCAGCGTGGTCTCGGCCACCAGGCGACGCGTGAAGCCGTCAAAACGGTTGCGACGCGGCCTCGTGGTTGGGAAAGCCCCGGTGATCATCATCACATCTCCTTCGAGGTGAGTTTGCTCTTCTTGATCCCATAGGCGGCGTAGACGAACAGCCCCGCGCCCAGCCAGAGAACCAGCCGCAGCCAGGTCAGTCCGTCAAGGGACAGCATGACGGCTGCGCAGCTCAGGATTCCGCAGATCGGCATCAACAGCCCGCCTGGCGCCTTGAAGATGCGCGGCCGCTCCGGTTCGCGCACACGCAGGATGAGCACGCCCACACAGACCAGTACGAAGGCAAGGAGCGTTCCGATTGACGTCATGTTGCCGAGCACGGAAATCGGAACGAGCCCCGCAAGCAAACATGTCACCACCAAGAAGATGAGGTGAGAGACAGCAGGCGCACGGGTACGCGGGCTGAGTCTGCCAAAAATGGCGGGAAGAAGCCCATCATGGGACATGGCGTAGAATACGCGCACCTGTCCCATGAGAAGCCCCATCAGTACGGAAATATAGCCGAACAGGATGCTGAATTTCAGCGCGCCCTGAAGCCAGAAGAGATGGGTTACGTCAATGGCGGTTGCGACCGGACTGCCGTCATTTTCCATCTGGCGATAATCGACCACGCCGGTCAGAACCAGAGCGAAGGCGATGTAGATGATCGTGCAGATGGCGAGACTGCCCAGAATGCCCACCGGCATTGTGCGACCCGGATTGCGGGCTTCCTGCGCCGTCGTGGCGATGATGTCGAAGCCGAGATAGGCGAAAAAGATCATGCCTGCTGCGCGCATGATGCCGGAGACGCCGAAATGTCCGAACTCGCCGGTATTGGGCGGGATGAACGGGGTGTAATGGGCGCTCTGGATATAGGGTGTGCAGAAGACGATGAACGCGCCAACCACTGCGAGCTTGAGCACGACCACCACCGCATTGATACGCGTCGATTCCGTAATACCGCGCAGCAGCAAAAGCACGATGACCACCAGCGCCGCCATGGCAGGAAGATTGATCCATCCATGGGCCGAGCTGCCATCGGGCAGGGTGACCATGGTCATCGGCGAGGCCATCCAGCGCGGATCGGGGTGGAGGTTCCACTGGCCCAGTATGGAAGCCAGATAACTCGACCAACTCGAGGCTACCGCCGCAGCACCCACGGTATATTCGAGCACAAGATCCCAGCCGATGATCCAGGCGACCAGTTCACCAAGTGTTGCGTAGGCATAGGAATAGGCCGAACCGGCTGTCGGAATCATGCTGGCCAGTTCGGCATAGCAGAATGCCGCAAAGCCGCAGGCGATGGCCGCTACGATGAACGCGAGAATGACGGCAGGTCCTGCATTATGGGCTGCCGCGATACCCGTCAGCGAGAAAAGTCCCGCGCCCACGGTTGTTCCGACCCCGAGAGCGATCAGGGAAAACGGCCCGATAACACGATGAAGCCCGTGTTCAGCATGTTCGTCAGGGGCAACATCGATCGGTTTACGCCGCCAAAGGGCAGCGAGGGGCTGGGCCATTCAGTCTTCCTCTAAAACGTCTCGCCCGCGCTAAACGGGTTGGCGGCGGGGGGAAATCTGGGATATTGCCGTTCGTGATACGCCATTTTGTGCGTCTGTGCGCCCCCTCTGGGAGAGAAAAGAATGAGCCCTCGCGAGAACATGTCCGCCCAGCACGACTTCTTTCACCGTGGCCTCAATGAAGCCGACCCTGAGGTGGCCGCCATTCTGAACGCCGAACTCGTGCGCCAGCAGGACGGGATCGAGCTGATCGCGTCTGAAAACATCACGTCCTTTGCCGTCCTCGAGGCCCAGGGCTCGGTTCTGACCAACAAATATGCCGAAGGCCTTCCCGGCAAGCGCTATTACGGCGGCTGTGTGGATGTGGACCGCGTCGAGAATCTGGCCATCGAGCGCATCAAAGCGCTGTTCGGTGTCGAATTCGCCAATGTGCAACCCCATTCCGGTGCAAATGCCAATCAGGCAGCCTTCATGGCCCTTGGCAAGCCGGGGGATACCGTGCTGGGCATGAGCCTTGCTGCCGGTGGTCACCTGACCCATGGCGCTGCGCCGAACTACTCGGGCAAGTGGTTCAATGCCGTGCAATATGGTGTGCGCGCTGAGGATGGGACGCTCGACTACGAGGAAATGGAGCGTCTCGCGCGCGAGTACAAGCCGACCATCATCGTCGCCGGTGGTTCTGCCTACCCGCGCCATATCGATTTCGCACGCTTCCGTCGCATCGCCGATGAGGTTGGCGCTTACCTCATGGTTGACATGGCGCATTTCGCAGGCTTGGTCGCAGCCGGTCTCTTCCCGAGCCCAGTCCCTCACGCCCATATCGTGACCAGCACCACGCACAAGACCCTGCGCGGGCCGCGCGGTGGTATCGTTCTGACCAATGATGCCGAAATCGCCAAGAAGGTGAACTCAGCCGTGTTCCCCGGTCTGCAGGGCGGTCCGCTGATGCACGTCATCGCGGGCAAGGCTGTCGCCTTTGGCGAAGCCCAGGGCGAGAAGTTCAAGGCCTATCAGGGGGCTGTCGCGGAGAATGCCCGCGTTCTGGCTGAGGAGCTCGTCGCCCGTGGTTTCGACATCGTCACCGGGGGAACCGATTGCCATCTGGTACTGGTTGATCTGCGTCCGAAAAAGGTGACGGGGAAGATCGCCGAAGCCGCCCTGGAACGTGCCGGCATCACGGCCAACAAGAACGCCATCCCCTTTGATCCGGAGAAGCCTTTCGTCACGTCCGGCATCCGTCTGGGCAGCCCGGCCGCCACATCGCGCGGTTTCGGGGTGGAGGAATTCCGTGTCATTGCCCGCATGATCGATGAAGTGCTCAGCGCCTATGGCACGTCGGAGCAGGATGCGGTCGAACAGCGCGTCCATGACGAAGTGAAGGCGCTGTGCCGCCGCTTCCCGATCTATGACGTCGCTTACCCCAGGGCCTGACCGCCTCCCTGCGGGCAATGTTCCGCAGGTTTGACCTCCAGCCTTTGCCTCTCTTCAGTCGGGTGGGGCCGGGTTCTCCCTCCCGTAGGGAGAACCCCAGGGTGATATGTTTTGGTCGATGGGTGTGTCGCTGGAACCCGATCACTCAGATGAGTCTGGCGAGCCTCACCGCAAGCTGTCCGCGCCTGACGCATAGATTGGGCATGATCAGGACGCAGTGATCATAGGGTGTGCAGATCTCGTCGTCGCCATCTGTCGCGATGAGTGTGCCTGCCTTCTCGATCACGCTTCCGCCCTGAAAAGCCTCGGTGAAGGCGAAGCTGGCGCTGCGCGCCACGACATTATCCGTCACCATGGCCTGGTGCGCGGCGGCGGCATTCTCCGTGTCTTTCGCGCCGAAATGGAGGAACCCGGCATTATCGACGAAGTGACGAATGACGCGTTTGCTGATCTCGACCGTCTCCGCGCGCCAATGCTGCCCGGCTTCGAGCAACACGCTGCGCGCGCCGCCCGTCTGGGTCACGAAGCGGTTGTGCTCGATCAGCCTGGCGCCACCGACATGGCCCAGATCCGTGAGGGTCAGGAACGGTGTGTCGGATTGGGAGGAGAGAAGTCCTGCCAGCGTGACTGAACGGGCGGTCTGGGGGGAAATGAAGAGAGGCGCTGACTCCCAGAGCATGGAATGCAAGTCAAGCAGCAGATCGCTGCGTTCTATGATTGGCAGCAATTCGATGGCGCGCTCCATCTCGACCGAGCCGGGCGCGTGAGAGAGGCGGTCGTGGGACCAGACCCGGTTCAGATCCTCCGCGATGAAACGTGAGGCTGTAGGATTTTGAGGGGTGAATCGGTCAAACGCATCTATATTGGCAAAGACGACACGCAAGACGCCGCATAACGGGCGTATGTCCTCGCGTAGCAGCGCATCGGCGGCTGCTGCTCCGGCAAATTCATTGCCATGGATGAGTGAGACGACCGTGATTTCAGGCCCCGCCCGTCCGCTATCGCGCTCGATCACGCCGGGAATACCATTATTGCCCGTCCGCCACTCAGTCAGATCTGGCGGTGTGATGAGTACAGGGAAATCAGGGAGGCGGCGCGGAAGGGTCAGATTGGGCAGGAGCCGCTGACGCCTGCGGCGCACGGGATGATGGTCGCGCGGGGAGGCGCCGCAACTCATGACGCCGCGCAAACGCGGCGGACCAGGCGTTCGATCATGGCATCGCAGCGATCGAGCTGATCGCGGGCGATCCATTCATCGGGTTTGTGGGCCTGGGCAATATCACCGGGACCGCAGACGATTGTGGGCAGTCCTGCCTGCTGATAGATCCCGGCCTCGGTCCCATAGGACACATATCCGGCAGAATTGCGCCCGGTAATCTGCTGCATCAGCGAAACGAGCGGTGCGTCCGGAGCAAGATCCAGCGGTGGCAGATCGACCAGAGGCGTGTAATCAATCCCGCATTCCGGGCTCAACGCGCGCAGAGCGGCGTCGATGGGGGAAAGACGGTGCCGCAGACGCGCCAGGATCGCTTCGTTATCATCCCCGGGCACGGCACGCCACTCCACCTCGAAAGTGGCGTGCTCCGGGACGATATTGAGTATGCTGCCTCCTTTGGCCAAGCCAACTTGCATGGTGGTGTGGCTGGGCTCAAAGCCCGCCACATGAGGGCCGTCGCGCTCGAACCCTTCCGCCATTTCTGCAATTTCGGCAATCGCCCGGCCCATGGCATGCAGGGCATTGGCTCCCAAAGCAGGCTGTGAGGAATGCGCAGGGCGCCCGCGTACATCGACGCGGATAGTGAAGCGCCCTTTATGAGCGATGATCGGTGAGATGAGCGTAGGTTCGCCCACGATGCAGAGATCCGGCATCAGATCACGCGCCGATACATCCTCGATCAGATGGCGCGCCCCATTGCAGGTGATTTCCTCATCGAAGGTGAAGAACAGATGCACCGGCTTGACCAGGGGCAGGGCTGAGAGGGTGGGTACTGCCGCAAGCATCGCCGCGACAAAGCCCTTCATGTCCGCTGAGCCGCGCGCGAAGAGTTTGCCGTCCTGCTCGCTCAGCGTGAAGGGATCTCGGCTCCAGTCCTGTCCATCCACCGGCACGCAATCGACATGCCCCGAGAGAGCCAGACCACCGCGCCCGACCGGGCCGAGAATCGCATGGAGATTCCACTTTCCGTCTTCTGGTCCATGGCTTCGTGTGTGGGGCACCGCATGGGCGTCCAGCCAGGATTCGATCCACTCGATGATTGGCGCCGTCGCGTTGCGGCTCGTCGTATCGAATGAGACGAGCTTTTCCAGAATCGCAACGGTATCCATGGGACGGGCCTTGGGCGGGGTCATGACAGGGAGTTTAGACCCCGCATGGGAGAAACCTCAAGGCCGCGTGAGTCAGGAAACGATGCTTATGCGGTAGCCGATCTCTTTCTCGATGGCGCGCAGCAGCAGACGATCATCGCGCGTGCAGAAGGCGAGCGCCGCGCCGCGCTTGCCCGCGCGCGCCGTGCGGCCGATCCGGTGCACGTAAGTCTCGGCCTTTTCGGGCAGGTCATAATTTACGACCAGAGCGACGTCGTCGATATCAAGGCCGCGCGCCGCAACGTCTGTGGTCAGCAAAATACGGGCTTGCCCGCTGCGCAGCGCCTCGACTGCTTTCTGACGCGCCGTCTGCGCCAGGTCGCCATGCAATACGGCTACTGAAAGCCCAGCCTTGCGCAGATGCTTGCCGGTCTGATCGACTGAGGCCCTGGTGCGCAGAAACACGATCTGACGCCCCTCGGTCTCACTGCACAGGCGTGTCAGGGTCGCGAGCTTCTCCTCGGCTTCGACGAACATGGCGCGCTGCTTGATGCGACGCGGCGTGACCGTCTGCCCCGCAAATTCGAGTGTCACGGGCTTGTAGAGCAGTTTGTTTGCCAGAGCGCGCCCCTGTGCAGGCAGGGTTGCCGAGCACAGCATGGCCTGACGTCTTGCTGGAAGATGCGGGATGATCTCGTCCATAGCGATGAGGAAATCCTCATCGAGCATCTGATCGACTTCATCCACTATCAGAAGGGTGGTGGCATCAAGGCGGCATGCGCCGCTCATCAGTAGATCTATAAGGCGTCCTGGCGTCGCAACCGCAATATCCACCCCCTCGGCCAATGCCTCCACCTGCGCGTCTTTCGGCAGGCCGCCGCAGAGCAGTCTCGTCCGGAAGGGGAGGCGACGTCCGATCTGGCGGCAGACGCCTGCGATCTGGGTGACGAGCTCGCGTGTCGGGGCCAGCACCAGAACACGGGGCGCTGCGGGCTGGCGCTCCTGACCCTCCCTCAGGAGATGGTCGAAAATGGGCGCGGCATAGGCCGCTGTCTTGCCCGAGCCTGTCTGGGCAATGAGCAGGACGTCGCGCCCAGCCAGCAATTCGGGCCAGACACGGTTCTGAACATCGTTCGGCTTCTCGATGCCAATCTGCTTGAGGCCGGCAGTGATGAGCGGATCGAAGGGAGGGGTTTCGGGCGAAGGGACATCGGTCATGGGTGCTTCTTGCCAAAGTTCCGCCGTTGAAGGAATTGTTCAGTTATGAGTGTTGCAATCATAGCTGAAGATTTTGCGGGAATGCGTGCCCAGGCGAGTGGTCTGGTCGAGCGCGTGGGGATGAGCTGGCATTTCCACCCGGTGCAGATGCAAGGGGTCTGGAAGCGCCTCCCCACGCGTTTCTGTCCCCGCCCGTTGCGCGCCACCCTGCCCATAGAGCTGCCCACGGATACGAGACTTCTGGTCAGCGTAGGAGGTACCGGGGGGGCAGTGGCCGCCGCTGTGAGAAAGCGCAGCGGCCTTCCCCTTGTGCAGATCCAGAACCCGCGCATGGCGGCGCGCCATTTCGACCTGATCATCGCCAATGTTCATGATCGCATCGCCGGGCGTAATATTCTTTCGATCCGTACCGCGCTTCACGGGGTCACCCGACAGAAGCTCGACGGCGCGCGGGCAGCCTGGCAGGCGCGGCTGCGCAGTCCGGACAAGGCGCTGCTCTCGGTACTGATTGGGGGTGCCAATGGCCGCTACTCCTTTGGCAAGGCGCAAGCTGAGGCGTTGGCCGGTGATCTGATTCAGATCATGCGTACGTCCCCTGTGTCGATTGCATTGACGCCCTCCCGGCGCACCGACCCTGAGGCTCTGGCTCTGCTGCGCGAGAAACTCGCCGCTCATCCGGCATGGATCTGGGATGGACAGGGAGAGAACCCCTATCACGGCCTTCTCGCCTGCGCTGACGTGATCGCCGTGACCACAGATAGTGTGTCGATGATCTCCGAGGCCGCTGCGACCGAGGCACCGGTGCTGGTCATCGGCTTGCCGGGGCGCTCGCGACGGATAGCGGATTTTGTGCAGACTCTTGCGGAGGCTGGACGGGTACGGCCGTTTCGGGGCGAATGGGCACCCTGGGCAGTAACGCCGCTTGACGATACCGACAGAGGGGCAGAAGAGGTAAGTCGGCGTTTCGCTGTTTGACTTGAGAGCAGGCGCCGCAACGAAGAAACGGGTACAGGACGACCATGCTCGATATCATCACCTTCGACGCTCAGGGCGGCGGAAACATCCTCTACAAGGCTCTTGCCCACCCGCTGGCGAGTGAGGCTCTGGAGAGGCTGGAAACGATACTGACAGCAGAGGGCGCTTTTGCCGTGTATGATCCCGGCAATACCCTTTATACGCTGGTCGCTCTTTATCCCGGCTTCAAACCCACCGCTGGCGTCTATACGCATGATAGCGAAAAGGTCGGGCAGGATGACGGGTTTGGCGGTGTCCGCCTCGCCCTGACAGATCTGGACAAAAGCCCGGCCAGATCCGTGCTCGCTTTGTCATTCGAACATGAGAAGATGCTGTCGCGCCTCGCCCGCGTCACGCATTCTGACCAGCAGATCTTTTCGCTCGAACCGGCCAGATTGCCGGACATGATGCTGAGCAATCCGCGCCATTATCTCGACAAGCTCAATTTCGCGACGAACTTCGCCTTTTTTCGTGACGATGAGCGGTTTAGCACGCGGCTCGTCACCGCCAATTACTGGTGCAATTACGATGCCACCGATGTTCGCTACTGGTTGCGCCTCTATGACGCGCAGGGCGCCATTCTCGCCGAGTGGGAGCATGAAGCGCCGAATGGCCCGGCGGGTATCGTCGTGGATAGCGCGGAGATCAGGGCCCGTTTCGATCTGCCGGAGTTCTGCGGACAGCTTTTCGTCCATGTCCTTGGCGCCCGGGGGCATGACGTCGTCAAATACGCGCTCGATACCTACGGCAAGAATGGTGAAGCGAGCCTCTCGGTCACGCATGATGCCAATGCCTGGCCGTCGCCCCGTTTTGCCACGCTGCCAGCGCCGCGCCCGGATGAGAAGCTCATACTGTGGATTCAGAATAGCCACGCCGCACCAATTCCCGCTGGAGCCATTACGCTCAACCAGATGGGGGAGGAACAGGCTTTCGCCGTACCAGTTGAGGTAGGACCGTTCGCCACCTATGCGCTCGATGTCGGTGCGCTGGTCAAGAATGTGGTATGGCCGGCACAGCTCGAACTACGCTCAGGCAATCATATCGTGCGTCCACGCTACGAGATCACTCAGGGCCCACTCACCCGTATTGCCCATCTCAATGTCGAGCGTCGCGATCTGAGCCCGGAACCCTCGCTCCGAAATCTTCCAGATTCCATGGGGCGCGGTTTTGTGCTGCCGTTCCCCATTCTTGACCCAGCGATTTTCACGAGCGTGGTGCAGCCCAATCCGATGTCGGAAAAAATCACGAGCCTGCCTCTGCGGCTTGATATCTTCGATGAGGCAGGAACACTTCTGACCCAAAAGTTTCTGGGTAATCTGCCGCGTAATCATGAGACGGCCATCGCACTGCACGAGTTGACGGATCAGGCGGGACACGCCGATCTCGTCTATGATTTCCGCGATGGCGGGGAGGGGGATGGCTGGCTCCACGCCATGATGCGCTACGAGAACCGCGAGAATGGCCACGCTGCGGAAACCAGTTTCGGCGGGCATATTTTCAATACCCTCATGACTTGGCGCTCCGAGCCTCAATCCTACTCCGGTCCACCTCCGGGACTCACCACACGTCTGTTTCTGAAGCTCGGTCAGGAAGGGCATGAAAGCTTCTCCTGCCTGATCCACCCAGCTTCCGTGGAGGGTACGGCCCCGTCAGAGACGATCCTGCATCTCTATTCCAATTCCGGCGTAGAGCTGGAGCGGCGGCGGATAAGCATCAATCCTTCGGGCTCTTACATGGTCTGGCCCCATGAGATCTTTGGCGCCGAGAAACTGGCTGAGGCGGGCATTGGGGGTTATGTCCTGATCCGGGACATGAGCTGTCGTTTGTTCGGCTATCATGGCCAGAGAAACAAGGTGGGCGGCTTCTCGCTCGACCACATGTTCGGATTCTGAGCAGAAAATTTCGTTTTCCATCTTGCCGCGTTTCTCGCCCTTTGGTAGAGACGCGGCACCGCAGGATGGGTGCGTAGCTCAGCGGTAGAGCACTGCCTTCACACGGCAGGGGTCACAGGTTCAATCCCTGTCGCACCCACCATCCTCCCTCGCAGAAAACCGCCTTTTTTTCAGGATTAACCACTCTGGGCCTGCGTCCGTTTAGGTTCATTCGGGTACGTTCTGGGCCGAGTCGTATCGTGTCAAGCTGTGCCAGATCCGTGCCACTTTTTGCGAGTCGTTTCCTCTTGTACTGACCCGCCAGATCGTGCGATTCTGCGAGGGCTGATACGGCGCGTCATCTTGCGTCGGGGCCGTCATCTTGGCCGTTATCGGCAATGCTGCGGGATCACGGGGAAGGACTCCCTATCAGGGTTTCTGCACGGTGATTCGATCGCACCACCCGCAGCACTGGTTCCTTGTCGTCTAACCGGTAGGACAGCGGATTTTGATTCCGCCAATCTTGGTTCGAGCCCAAGCGAGGAAGCCAGATATCATCGGATTATATCCAATCAATGCCGCTTGTACTTAACTGTGGGATTGTGCGATTCTGCAGGCGCTGCGGCGGCGTGGATGGACACGCGGGAGAGGGCTCTCCCTAAGCGAGATCATGCGGCTCACCAGCCCAGAGCAAGCATGTCAGACGGTTAAGGATCGGAAAGGCTCCGAGACGCCAGCAAGGGTTATGCCTCGGCCCCGTCAGCGACAGCCGGTATCAAGCCCGGCCCGCAGCGATCATCGTGGTGGTGATAGGCAGGGGCGGCTTTCGGGCCGCCCTTTGCTTGTGCGGGCGGTTTTAATTGACTCCTGCCCAAGTTCTCGTTCTGTTCTCACTCATGACAGACCTGACCCCGGCCACCGAAGAAGATGTGCATTTCGTGATCCTCATGGCGCTCAAGCTTGACGAGAGCGGAAGGCATCGGAAGCTAAATGCCAAGATGAGCAGCTTAGAGATCGATGGACTTGCCCAGAGGATCACAGCCCATCTGCGCCGGTCGAATATGTGGCCGCATCGGGGGCCAGGAGCGCCCGCCCATCAGGCGCCGGATTACTCGGTGGCCTGGCGGAAGCCGGAGGAACTACCCCTGCATCACGAACCAGACGGCGAACGATAGCGGCAGCGCGATCACGCTGACGCCAATCACTTCTGACATGCCCGCACCTGATCCCGCAGCCCGATATAGTCGCCGATCCAGCGCACCGTTTCCGGTTTCGGACTGGCCTTGATCTCAGCGGCAAGCGCTGCCTGATCGGCCTTGCTGTAGCTCACAAGGGTAGGGCAGGGCACGTACTGCACCGACGAGCAGGCGGAGAGCCCGAGCAGGGCCCAGAGAGCAAGCCACCTCATGCAGTGCCGTCCCCGAGCCGCTGCAACACGGCATCTTCCGTTGCTGGCTTGTCGGCCTGAGCCTGAGCCATGGATTGGGCCTTGAGCGTCGTCGCATCGGCAGAGGTCTTCGCCGCCTCGGACGTGCTGACAGACGCCGCATTCTTCCCCGCCCGGTTGGCGTACCAGATCAGGGCGCCGAGAGCCGCAACGATGAACGCCACGGCCCCGGCAATGAGGTTAGCCGTCACGCGGTCTGTGCTGCCGCGCTGCTCGTGCCCTTGAAGGCGGCAATGAGCCTCTTGATATCGGTGTCGAGCTTGTCGGCATCGTCCTCGATCGCGCTGATCGCATCGAGAATGGCCGACAGATCCTTGTTGGAGTTCTCGAGCGACGGGATGATCAGATCGCCAACCTCGCCGATGATGGCGGCTGCCGCCGTCAGCTTGGCCGTAGTGGCGGTGCTGACGGAACTGCCAGCCGCATCGGTGATCAGCTTGACGAGCTTGGTGACGAGCGTGTTCGCGCTGGTGGTCATGGTCTTTTCCTTCTGGATGATGAGGACTGATCCCGG